>JALTKC010000590.1 GCA_027076245.1 Gammaproteobacteria bacterium | reverse complement strand
ATCCACACCCGGCGGCAGGGAGTGGAAACGTTGATCCGGGGTATGGTAGATTTTTTTAAAGTTTTCCATCTGGATATCGGATATAAACAGCAGTTCTACATTCTTATCCGGCTCAAACACCGATTCTTCCATGGCCTTAAAGACCTTATAGCGTTTGCCCAGCCGATACAGTTTGCCGTGCTGTTCTCTGACCTTGGCTTCATAACAGGGATCGGCCGCATAGTAGAGATCCAGGTCGGGCATTTTATTAAAACCCACCACCAGATCGAAGCGATCCGCCAGCAGATGTTCCGTCAGTTTACGGGAAAAATCCGCAATGCGCTGATGATTAGCGATCCCTTTAACAGGGATCATGGTCACATTAAAGCCGTCGGGAATATCACCTTCCCAGATAAAACTGAACACATGAATCTCATGCCCCCGGGCCTGACATTCTTTGGCAATTCTCAAAAAGTCCCGTTCCAGTCCACCATAAGGAAAGTATTTAAACAGGGCAAAGGCTAGTTTCATGCAGATTAAACCTGATCAAGTAAGGAATGCAGTGATTGTATGACATTCTGTGGGGTGATATCAAAAAAACACTCGGGGCTGATAGATCCCCGCACTTTGTCACAGTGCTTTTTAAAACAGGGGGCGCAGTTCAGTGTGGCCCGCAGATGACATTGATGTTTACCATAAGTCCCCGTCAGTCCCGCACTGGTAGGGCCGTAAACCGCTACGACCGGCTTATCCAGTGCGGCAGCCAGATGAGCCAGACCGGTATCCACAGCGACCACTGCGGTTACCTGGCGCAGTTGCGCCATAAGTTCCGTCAGGGACATTTTATCGAGTACTTTAATGGCTGTTTGCAAAGGTACAGCCTGAGCACCTGTATGAGCCTGCGCCTTAATCCGTTCAGCTCGCTGATATTCTGCCTCATTTCCCCAGGGCAACAGAATAGTATAACCTTCATGGTTTAACAGCCCTGCCAGTTGCTGCCAGTAAATTTCCGGCCAGTGTTTGGTGGACCATGTGGTACCGTGCAGAAATAATATGGCAGGCGGCGGATGGTTTTGCTGTGCCTGCTCTGTAATATGCGGCAGGCCGTAGTTTATTTTTTCGGGCTGATTCGGATTCTCCAGGGTATAACCCAGAACCGCAGCAAACAACTGCCGTACCCGCTCTACAGCATGCTGGTTTCCGGGCACTGACAGAGGATACTGATAAAACCTTGCAGCCAGCGGTTCACGGGCAGAATTTTTATCCAGTCCATAAACCGGCCCATGGGTATAGCGGGTCAGCCAGGCACTTTTTAATAGTCCCTGGGCATCAATAATATAATCATACCGGCAGGCACCGATGTTTTGTTTAAACTGTTTCCACTCTTTAGAAAACAGAGCTTTAAGCGGCTGTCTGCGCCAGCGTCGGATAGCCACCGGTATAATGGTTTTTACTGCCGGATGCCAGGCAGGTATTTCTGCAAAAGCTTCTTCCACGACCCAGTCAAACTCAATATCACCCAGGGCATGAACGGCATCGGTTATAGCCGGCAGGGTATGAATAATATCCCCCAGAGAAGACGTTTTTATTATCTGGCAGCGGATCAAGACAGGTCTGCCTCAGAGCATGGATGCGGCCTTAACTGCTCTAAAGTGCTGAGCACCTGTTCCGGTGTTAGTTTTTGCAGACAGTTAGTATGCCCCAGGGGACAGGTACGTTTAAAACAGGGACTGCAGTCAAGGTTCAGGCTGACTGTTTGACTGTTCTTACCCAACGGCGGGGTAAAGTTCGGATCGCTGGAGCCGTAAACTCCCACTACGGGTACCCCTAATGCCGCTGCCATATGCATCAGACCGGAATCATTGCTGACCACCATACCGCTGACGGACATCAGGTCGATAGCTTCAGCCAGTTCTGTTTTACCGCACAGACTAACAGCAGCAGGATCATTGATCAGTTTTAAAATCTCATCACCAATCGCCTGATCTTTCTGTGAACCAAATATCCACACTTGCCAGCCCTGAGTAATTTTCTCCCAGGCCAGTTGAGCATAATGACGAGCCGGCCATTGTTTAGCCGGCCCGTATTCAGCACCAGGGCACAGCGATAAAACAGGTCTGGCACGAGTTAAAGCAAACTTGTCCAAGGCTTTATCGACCTGATCG
>JALTKC010000589.1 GCA_027076245.1 Gammaproteobacteria bacterium | reverse complement strand
CTCGTTGTTTCAGCATGAAAAAATTACATCGATTGACAGCAGCTTTATTTCGGTGGAAGAGATTGCAACCTCCATTATCCAGTTAATGAAAATCAGCCGGCCGCCGATTTATTAATCTGTCCGTCAGCCGCGTGGTTTTTATTGCTACAAACTCTGCATGTAGATAACGAGTACATCCATGTCTTTTTCCGGCAATTTTTTATAGGCTTGTTTTGTCCGCAGTGCATAGGCAGGAAGTGCGTCCTGAAGCCGGTCGCTACCGGTGATCCAGTCGTGCATTTCTTTTGCGTCATGTTTTTTGCCGACGCCGTCCAGCGGGATGCGCGGGTTTCCTTTGCCGGCAATGGCATGACAGCGAGCACAGCCTTGCTGTTGATAAACATGCCGGCCTGCGGCAATTTGTTTATTTTGCCCAGCCGGGAAATCCTGTGTTTGTATTTGTGTGCTAACAATCGGTTGTGCCGGATTCTGGGTGAGAGCAAACAGAACAGACAGTAGTATCACCAGCAGTCCGGTAAAAAATGCAATTATTTTTGCCCATTTTTCTCGCATGATGATAGTGCCTGTTAAACCATCTCGAAAAGTTCAAAGTGAATTTTTTTCATCGCTATTTTTTGTTTATGTAATTCTTGTTGCACCATATCGCTCATAGGTTTTGGGCCGCATATAAAATATTCAAAGCCAGATGTTTTATCGCTGAGTACTTCGCGTAGCAAGGATGTTGAAATGAAGCCCGATGCGCCCTGCCAGTCAGCGGGAGGATTTTGTAACACGTGTACCAGTTGCAGGTTCAGGCGTTGCGTTAAGCTTTCCAGGGCTTCCCTGTAAATAATATCCTGCAGCTGATTGTTGGCGTAGATGAAGAGCAGTGGTCGCCTGTCGTGTCGATCTGCCAGCGTGCGTAACATGCTGAGGACAGGCGCGGCGCCAACGCCGCCAGCGATAAAAACAAAACCTGGTGCATCGGGATAATGGTCAATGCTGAAAGCGCCGTAGGGGCCGTCCAGATAAGCGATGTCACCGACTTTTGTCTGTTTTATCTGGCGGGTGAAGTCGCCAAGTTCTTTAATGGTAAATTCCAGCTGTTCGGGGTGCATCGCACTGGAAGAAATGGAAAACGGGTGTTCTTTGATGTGCCAGGGCGAATCATGCAATGTTAGCCAGGCGAACTGGCCGGGTTTAAAACTTATGCCGTTATGGCCGTCCGGTGCCAGCGCCAGTGTCCAGCTAGTGTCGGTTTCCTGTTTTACCCCGGTTATTCGATAAGGCCGGTTGTGCATCTTCCAGGGTTTTATCAACCGCAGATAAATGATCAGCAGTAGCCAGAACAGGGTGTAAGCAGCCCACAGCCAGTGCTTGGCAGGGGCGTTAATATAATAACCGCCGCCTTCGATGTGTATTAATGCCAGCAGAAAGCCTGTCGTCGCCAGTCCAATATGCAACATGCGCCATTCGTCATAATGAATGTGCAGTGGTTTGCGCCATAGTGAGCTGATGATAAGCAGCGTGAATAATATCAGAGAAATACGCCCGGCAGTCATGTAGCCAGGTGCCTGCAAGGGGTTGATTTCCCCCAGTGCTTCGGCGTTGCTGAAGCGGATAATTAAAAAATGCAGCAAGATGATGGCAACGGCGATGATGCCAAGGTAACGATGAAAATAATAGATGATATCGATACCGAAAGGTGCGCTGGCGCGTTTGAAACGTGCGGTAAGAATAAACTGAACACCAAACATGGCCATGCCGGAAAACCCCAGTGCCATGGAAAAATCCCACCAGAACCCGGAGCCGCGAGGCACCTCGCCGAGTATCAGTGTGAGCAGGGGTGCTATCACCAATACCAGATAAAAACATACCCAGAAGATAATGTATGAAAGTGTTTTCAAGGTTCAGGTATTCGTTTGTTCATAATGCTGAGGACAGGTTTTTTTATGACCAGTGCTTACAGATAAAATAGTAATGAAATCGCAGTGAAACAGAAAGGAGAAAGATTGATTCTTATCAAGCAGAGCAATAAAACAGGCGCGGGTGTTTTGTAGCGTTGCTCAGAAAAGTTATCTGTAAAAAATATTTTCTTGATCTAGATCAAGTTGGCTTGCGCGTGATCTTTTAATATGCACAATATGTAGTATCTGATAATAATAATAATAC
>JALTKC010000588.1 GCA_027076245.1 Gammaproteobacteria bacterium | reverse complement strand
TCTGGTACCTGAAATACGCTTGAGTATGGTTTCAACCAGTAATGGAATATCGCTGCGGCGCTCCCTCAAAGTCGGCAGGCGAATAGGAAAGGTGCTGATACGATAGTACAGATCCTCTCTGAACAGACCTTTTTTTACCATGGACTTAAGATCTTTATGAGTGGCACAAATCAGCCTGAAGTTACTGTTTTTCTGTTCCACACCGCCTACCCGACGAAAAGTACGGGTTTCGATAAGACGCAGTAATTTAACCTGTAATGATAATGGTATATCCCCAACCTCATCCAGAAACAGAGTGCCTCCCTCGGCTTCTTCAACCAGACCTTTCTTTTTAAACACTGCCCCGGTAAAAGCCCCTTTTTCATGCCCAAACAGTTCACTTTCAAATAAAGCTTCTGATAGGCCGGAACATTCAACGGTGACACAGGCGGAAGAATGGCGGGCACTGGCCTGATGAATGGCATGGGCCACCAGTTCCTTACCGCTGCCAGACTCTCCTAATAACAGGACTGATACATCATGCCCGGCTACCCTATTAATAAGACCCAGTAAACGGTTAAAACTGGCAGATTTACCCACCATTCCCTGTTGGCCGGCAATGGGACTGGCGTGTTTAACCGTCTTCATAACTTCCAGGAAGTATTTTTTGCCCTCAGAGCTCTGTACAGGATATAAGGATACATCAACATGCACATCACCAAAGTGGGTATGATGAACATGCAGTACCCGCTGGTTTTTACTGGTTTCTTTCGCTTTAAGCAATGGACAGCATTCGCCTTCCTGATCACAACTGCGTGAGTAACGATGTGACACTGAATAACAATAATTTCTGACAGTGTTAGATGTGCGTTTATTAATTGAAGAAACTTTGCCAGACTCATGCTGTAAAGCATAAATCTGCCGATAACTATCATTGGCACGAATTATTTGATAGTCTTCCGCTATCAGTACAGCCGGATCTTCATAGGCATCGACAATATCCTGTAAATTTAAAACGGGTTCATTAGTCATAGGTTGGAGACTGACCTTTTTGAGTCTTACGATTTTATCAATAATAACACTGATGAAGCACCAATCTTATTAAACCTGGATACACAGTAAACAAATACCTTATTTTTCTGCAAACTACTTTACTTTTATCTGAAAAAAGTTATTATAAATTAAAAATAATAGACAATAACTCAGACAAACCAATAATAACAAAATTAGTGTTAGCTAGCGTTAATTTTTTCTTTGACTTAAAGTCTTTAACTTAGATAAAAGTCTTTAACTTAGAAAAGAGTCTTTAACTAAAAAAGCCAGCAACGAATCTAATAATAAAAACGCTCAATAAGCATTTAATGATTAAAGCTTATTTATATTAATGAAAATTCAGGCTCTGCCCTGTAAGCTATTTAATGACACTCGCTTTATCTAAAGCAATTAAAAGTAAATTATTATTCATTAATATAACAATATTGGTTACCTCATTCCTTCCAGTATTATATAAAACACTTGTCGATCAGGTTTATGGAATCTATACCAGACTATCAATGTTTTATTTAATTGTATTTATTACTTTTAAAGCAACAACAAAAGAATTTTATACCACATATCAGGAGATATAAATTATGGCTCATGTCGTTATTATTGGTGCTGGAACTGGCGGTATGCCCTGTGCATATGAAATGCGTGATGCTCTGGGTAAAGAACATCAGGTAACAATGATCAGTGAAAATGAAACCTTTGATTTTACCCCATCAAACCCGTGGGTAGCCGTAGGCTGGAGAACCCGCAAAGACATCAGTTTTGAAATTCGTCCCTATCTTGAAAAACGCGGTATTAATTTCATCGCCCACCGGGTAGATAAAATTGATCCAGACAATAATGAATTAACCCTCAATAATGATGAAAAAGTCTCCTACGACTATCTGGTTATTGCCACAGGTCCCAGACTGGCTTTTGAAGAAGTTGAAGGTTCAGGTCCGTCAGCCCATACCCAGTCAATCTGTAACCTGCCCCACTCAGAAACTGCATTTGAAGATTTTGAAAAACTGGCCGCCGATCCCGGCCCGGCCATTGTGGGTGCCATGCCTTTTGCAAGCTGCTTTGGACCGGCTTATGAGTATGCCTTTATTCTTAACCGTGAATTACAGAAGCGTAAAATAAGAGACAAAGTCCCAATGACTCTGGTGACTTCCGAACCCTATATCGGTCATCTGGGCCTGGGCGGAGTCGGTGATTCCAAAGGTATGCTGGAATCTGAACTGCGTCAGCACGACATTAAATGGATCTGTAATGCCAAAACCACCAAAATTGAAGCCGGTAAAATGTATGTTGATGAACTCAATGAAGACGGCTCCATTAAGGAACAGCATGAGCTGGAATTTAAACATGGTATGATGCTGCCGGCCTTTAAAGGTGTAGATGCCGTAGCCAGTGTAGAAGGCTTATGTAATCCTCGCGGTTTTGTTATTGTAGATAAGCAACAGCGCAGCCCTAAATTCCCTAATATTTTCTCTGCCGGCGTCTGTATTGCCATCCCTCCTGTTGAAGCAACACCTGTCCCTACCGGTGCGCCTAAAACCGGTTATATGATTGAGTCCATGGTAACAGCCATTGTGCATAATATTTCTGATGAACTGAACGGCAAACAGCCAACTCATGAAGGTACCTGGAATGCTATCTGTCTGGCTGATATGGGTAATACGGGTGCGGCATTTGTGGCTATTCCGCAAATACCACCACGTAATCTGGCCTGGTTCAAGAAAGGTAAATGGGTACATCTGGCCAAAATCGGATTTGAGAAATACTTTATCCGTAAGATGAAGTCCGGTTCCAGTGAGCCAATTTATGAAAAATATCTGTTAAAGGCGTTAGGTATTAACCGTCTGAAATAATAGCAGGTATTTCTCCTGAAACTTTAAGGGCTGTTTCCTGTAAAGGGAAACGGCCTTTTTTAATCCGTAATCCGGTACACTTCCACTACATTGGGCAATTGGCTGATCCGGTTTAAGGCCCGGCTTAACTGAGCAATACCGGCAATTTCCAGAGTCAAACGCATCCGCGCTGAATAGTCTGCCTTATTGGTAGAAGTATTAACACCCAGCACATTAATTTCAAGATTAGCCAGAATGGCCGTAATATCTCTTAACAGTCCCTGCCTGTCCATAGCAATTAACTCAATCATAACGGTATAACACTGGTTAATTTCATGGTTCCACTCCACTTCTATTAAGCGTTCACTGTTTTCTTCCAGTGCATGCTGTACATTATGACAGTCACTTCTGTGAATGGTTATACCCCTGTGCTTGGTAATAAAACCAACAATTTCGTCACCGGGAACCGGTTTACAGCATTGAGCAATTTGGGTAAGCACATTATCGACACCATAAATGGTCACATCACCCGACCCCTGGGGCAGTAGCTCAATGGTCTGCTGAATCGGTGCTTCAGGCTCATGACGCTGTTCACTATGCCCGCCCAGTTCCTGAATAGTGGCCGCAATCTGTCCCGTGGTAATTTCTCCACGCCCTATTTCGGCAAATAATTGCTCAGCAGAATCCAGTTGAAACTTCTCTGCCAGTTTTTCATGGGAAATATTGCTTATGGCCAGACGATGCAGTTCTTTTTCCAGGATATCCCTTCCGGCCAGAACATTTTGATCGTAATTTTGCTGTTTAAACCAGTGCCGTACCTTGGCTCTTGCCCTGGAGGTTTTTAAATAACCTAACTGCGGATTTAACCAGTCCCGGCTCGGTGAACCGTTTTTTGTGGTAAGAATTTCTACCTGCTGACCGCTTTTGAGTTCATAGGTTAAGGGCACCATTTTTCCATTCACCTTGGCTCCACGGCATCGGGCACCGACTTCGGTATGGACATAAAAAGCAAAGTCCAGAGGGGTTGCCCCCTGAGGCATATCAATGATTTCACCGTCCGGTGTCATTACATAAACCCGATCCTGGAATACTTCGGATTTAAAGCGGTCAATAAAGTCACCAGCATCTTTTTCTTCATCTTTCCATTCCAGTAATTGCCTTAACCAGGCAATTTTCTGCTCATAATGCCCGCTTTGTTTACCACCTTCTTTATATCGCCAGTGCGCCGCAACACCGTACTCAGCGTGTTTATGCATTTCAAAGGTACGGATCTGTATTTCGAGGGTTTTGCCCTGGGGGCCGATAACGGCCGTGTGAATGGATTGATAATTATTTTCCTTAGGTGTGGCAATATAATCATCAAATTCATAAGGAATGTGTTTCCAGAGGGTATGCACCACACCCAGAGCATGATAACAGTCTTTAAGCTCCTTAACATGGATACGTACTGCACGCAGATCATATAGCTGATGAAAGCCCAGATGCTTACGCTGCATTTTTTTCCAGATACTATAGATATGTTTGGAGCGGCCGGTAACCTCTGCGTCAATATTATTCTTTTTCAGATTATCCTGAATGATCTGCACCACATCTTTAATGTACTTATCACGGTCAATCTTGCGCTCTGATATATAGCGGGCAATTTTTTTATAATTGACCTCATCCAGATATCGAAAAGCCAGATCTTCCAGTTCCCATTTTAACTGCCAGATCCCCAGGCGATTGGCAAGAGGTGCGTAGATTTCAGCGGTTTCACCAGCAATGAGTTTCTGCTTTTTAGGCGGCAGAGAGTCCAGAGTACGCATATTATGCAGCCGATCCGCCAGTTTAATCATCACTACCCTGACGTCTTCAGCCATGGCCAGCAGTAATTTACGCAGATTTTCCGCTTTTAAACCTTCTTTTTTTATATTACCATTTTGATCCGGCTTTAAATTGGCAAAAGCTTTCATCTTGGTCACACTGTCAACCAGTGTGGCGACTTCCTTACCAAATTTATCTTCAAGCTGTTCCAGAGTAATGTCGGTGTCTTCAACCACATCGTGCAGCAAGGCGGCCATTAAGGAAGGTGTGTCAAGATTCAGAGACAGCAGTATTTCTGCTACTGAAATAACATGAAAAACATAAGGCTCACCAGAGGCTCTGACCTGATCTTTATGCGCCTCATTTGCAAAATCGAAGGCCTGGCGAAGCAAATCCAGATCAATATTGGCCTGTGATTCCCTGATTTTACCTTCCAGAGCATTATAGCGCTCCAGGGGGGTATCATGAACATCAGCAACTGCTTCTACGTAAACCATCCCAATTAAATTCCTGTCACATTTTCAGGTAAAATTTTTTATTTCAGTACACGTTTAAAGTAAAATTAAAGATTATTATAAGAATACACCATAACACTATAAAATCTATTACTATTTACTTTAATTTTGTGATTAACAATAGAGCATTCAAGTCAGGTATCTAAATTATGAAAAAAATCATTATTTTTGCTTTTGCCCTGTTTGTACAGACGGTAAGCTATGCTGATTCTCATTACCCTGTCAGGGGCATGTCGATGCAGGAAGTGGTTCAGCAGTTGGGAGAGCCTGAAACTAGAAAAGGACCGGTAGGCAACCCGCCCATTTCACGCTGGGTTTATAAAGACTTTAGTGTCTATTTTGAAGACGGAACGGTTATTCACTCTGTTAAAAATAAGAAAAAATCGATTTATCTGAATAAGTAGTGTGCATCCATTTATTGATGCACACTAGCGGCACAAGGATGTGCCGCTCATTTTTAACGACGGTAAGTCGTTGAAAATGAGCAAAAGAAAAATCACACTTTTTCTTTTGCGTTCCGGGAAATTGCCAGGAAGGCAATTTCCGGATGGACACTAAGTAGATAAATATAATTCAGGCCTCTGGGGACTGTTTTAATTTAAAATAGCGGATAGTTTTCAGAACCAGTAATATAACTGGTGTAGAATGCATGACCAGATCAAAGATATCGATGGGCTTAACCAGATTGCCAGCCATCAGCATGTTTATTTTTTCCAGCAAATGCGGCTGACCGCCTAAAGGTGCTGTACCCAGAAAAATCGTCAGTATTATCAATACTGTAAAACTGAAATTATCCAGCCATTTCATTGTATATCCTTTTTAAAGTATATGAAGTGATGAGTTCCCTGATCCTCTGTCAGATTCAGACATATAGCCAATAATTAACCATATCACCATTTTCTAATGCGCTGGCTAGAATAGGCTATTTTTTGAAAAAATACCAGTACTGTCTATTATTTAATCAATTTATGACTATAATCAGCTTATGAAGCGATTATTTATGCAAGTCATCCATCTCTTTGCTGTTCTTATCTTTACTGCCGGCACTTATTCTCAGGCAAATGATAATGAGTTTGATGACACTCAATCCGGGTCTCAAAAGATCCCCTATAGTCAGAAACCGGCTGAATTTATTGATACCCCATATGCTGAGGAGCAGAATGTTCTGTTTGAGTTCTTTCTTGATGACCCAAACAAAATTCATTCCGCATTATTCTGGCTACGCTCCTATATGAATACCCTGATGGCCGAACCCTATGGGCTGGCACCGGAGTTTATGAATATTATTGTGCTGATCCACGGTACTGAAATTGTTACTCTGGCCAAAAAGAACTATCCACAGTACCAGAGCGCGGTTAAGCGCATGATTTATTATGAACAACTGGGTGTAGAATTTCGTGTCTGCGGTGATGCCGCCAATGATTTTGGTTATAAACCGGAAGATTTTTACAGCTTCGTTAAAATTATACCTAATGCTATGGCCGAAATGGCCCATTGGCAGAATCAGGGGTATGCCCTGATCCGCCCGCTGGTTTTTGAGAAAAAATTCTCCGTTGATGATATTCGTTAAGCGGTTATTAATAAAGCCTATACTCTTAATTCTCCCCTTCCATTTCCCATTAAACTCAAGGATAATATTTGCTTCTTAACAGGAGTATTTAATGAAGTTCAGTGTTGAAGAATTCCGCAACTGGGAAAATAAAAAAGTCACCTTACTGGGCATGTCCGGGGTCGGCAAAACCTACTTATCCAGCTTATTAAGAGATTCCCAATGGTTTCATTTTTCCGGGGACTACCGCATAGGTACCCGCTATCTTGATGAACCCATTATGGACATGATTAAGCAGCAGGCCATGCAGGTTCCTTTTCTTAAGGAATTACTCAGAAACGACTGGATATACATTAAAAACAATATCAAGGTTCACGATCTGGGTCCGGTTCTAAGCTATGTTGGCAAACTGGGTAATCCTGAACTGGGTGGTGTGGAACTGGACGATTTTATCCAGCGCCAGGCCTGTTATCGTGACGCTGAAATCGCCGCCATGCATGATGTGCCCTCTTTTATAGAAAAAGCTCAAAAAATTTACGGCTATCAGCATTTTGTTAACGATGTCGGCGGCAGTTTATGTGAGCTGGATGAACCTTCAGTCATTGATACTCTGGTTAAACACACCATGATCCTCTATATCCAGGTCACCGATAAAGAAGAAGAAAACAAACTGATTGAACGGGCACAAAGCGCTCCCAAACCGCTGTACTACCGCCCGGAATTTTTACAGGAACAACTGGCTGTTTATCTGGCTGAAAATAATCTGCAATATGCCGCCCAGATGAATCCCGATGAATTTACCCGCTGGATTTTTCCACGCCTGTTTCACTCCCGTATTCCGCGCTATGAAGCCATAGCCAAACCGCACGGCTATACAGTCACTTCTCAGGAAGTGGCCCAGGTCAGGGATCAAAATGATTTTCTTGAATTGCTGGAAACCGCCATTGCCCGTGCAGAATAAGTGAGATAGCTATGCCTCTGGTTGCCCATAATCAACTCCCCTCCTTTGATCGCCTTCGTCATGAAGGCATACGTGTATTACCGCCTGATGCCGCCAGACATCAGGACATCAGAGAACTGCATATCGGCCTGCTAAACATGATGCCCGATGCCGCTCTGGCGGCCACAGAACGGCAGTTTTTCCGGCTCATAGGAGAAAGCAACCCCATTGCCCAGTTTTATGTACACCCCTTTACACTGACTGAAATCCCCCGCTCTGAGAAGGCTCAGGCTTATATTGACCAGTATTATGAAAGCTTCGATACAATCCGCAATATGGGACTGGATGCTCTGATTGTTACGGGTGCCAATGTGGCCGGCCCGGAACTTTCACAGCAACCCTTCTGGCAACCCTTAATTGAGGTATTTGACTGGGCATGGGAAAACGTAACATCCACCCTGTGCTCCTGTCTGGCCACCCATGCGGTTATGGAGTTTCGCTATCAGCAGAAGCGAGTCCATCAGGGGCATAAAATATGGGGGGTCTATCCGCACCATATTATTGACAAAAGTCATCCCCTGATTAACGATATCAATACCCGTTTTGATATACCGCACTCACGCTGGAATGCCGTATCCGCTCAGCAGTTTAAAGACAGCCGCCTGAAAATTCTGGTGGAATCAGACAGCGGCATGGTTCACCTGGCCACCAGTGAAGACGGCTTTCGTACGATTCTTTTTCAGGGCCACCCGGAATACGATACCATCTCTTTATTAAAAGAATATAAGCGCGAAGTGTTGCGTTATCAACAGGGAGAAATCTCTGACTATCCCCCCTTTCCTGAAAATTATCTGGGCACTTTTGCCAGAGCCGTTCTTAATGAATATCGTTACAGAACACAACAGGCTATGGAAAAAAATACCGACTTACCCGAGTTTCCGGAAAAACTGATCCAGCATACCATTGACAATACCTGGCACGATTCTGCCGTAGAAGTGGTCGGTAACTGGATGGGACTGATTTACCAGC
>JALTKC010000587.1 GCA_027076245.1 Gammaproteobacteria bacterium | reverse complement strand
CACGGGTCACCTCATGTTCATGTCCACGCAGGATTAATTCTGTCCGGCCCGTATCCACAGACCATATTCTAAGCACTTTATCCGCACTGGCCGAAAGCAGCTTTTTTCCACAGGGTGAGAAACTGACATCATTAATCACACCGTCATGCCCTTCTCCATAAAAAGCCTGTACCTGACTGCCCTGATTAAGCGCCCATAGATACAGTTTTTTCTCCTGTCCGGCTGTGATTAGCAATTGACCACAGGGAGAAATCTGAAGGGCGTTTATACTGCCCTGATGGGCAAACCAGACCTGAGTCTGGCTGAAGGTATTTTTATCCCAGACCCGAATATTACCCTGCTGTGAGCCTGAAACAATCAGACTATGTTCCGGCGCATAATCTAATGCGGTAATGTTTACTGTATGCCCCCGCAAAATATTTAATGGTTTATCTGTCTGCAGATGCCGCAAAATAATCTCGTTAGTCTGCGCGAAAATTATACGGTCAGAACTTTTTTCAAAATCAGCCTGTATCATGTTTTTTCCCGGCAGACGATACCCTGTTTCATAACCGGGCAAATAAACCCTGACCGCCTGTTTAAATGACAGGGGAATAATGCCGCTGTCATAAATCATTTTATAAAATTCAAGGGCTCTTTTTTTCTGGCCGCTTTTCTGTAATGCCAGCACAAAGGCGGTTATGGCATAAGGATCATTTATTTTTCCTTCTACTGAGGGCTGCAGGCTTTGCGCAATATATTGCCAGTGTTCCGGATTTTTAGCCAGGCGGTAATAAGCGCACAGAGCCAGTCCCAGTTCAGGGCTGTAGTCATTATCCGGTTTATCCGGCAAATTGCTGAATTCAATTCGGTCTGTTTTACTCACCTTACCAGTGAGCTGGTTAACAGCCCTGTCAAATTGAGAAAACTGTAAATAAAGCCGTGCCATTGCTTTATGATGAGATTTGTTACCTCCGTCTTTATTAAGCAGAGCCGATAATTTTTTTATCAAACGCGCTTCTTCCAGCCCCTGCTCCTGCCATTGCAGCAGGGAGAGGTTATAAATGCTTTCAAAATGCTGTGGTTCTATAGTCAGTGCTTTCTGCCATAAAGCCAGAGCTTCTTCAGTGCGCCCCAGATCCACCAGCGATATGGCCTGATTATTATAGGATGGTGCTGTTTCACTGCCCAACTGCGGTGGTACACGGTCATAAGCCCGGCCATTGATGTGCCGGTAAACAGAGACCAGATCCTGGGCCAGAACCAGCATGTTTTCCGGACGTAAATGTTCCTCTTCTTCAAAACACTGAGCAATAATCTGCTCCAGTTCTGCCGGTAAATCTGCAACCGCCGGTTCTGTATCCAGCGACTTTTCCAGGTAAGCTTCCAGAACACCCGGCGCCGCCGCACCCGCCTCCCATGAACAGTAGCCCAGCAACATTTCCACAAAACAGACGGCCCAGCTCCAGACATCTGTACGATGCGTTAGGGGTTGACCAGCGAGCTGTTCCGGGGAGGCATAAGCCGGTGTCATACCCACACGGCCCGCATCTTTATCGGCCTGCTCAGAATCCTGCAGAGTATGAGTCAGTCGGGCCAGACCAAAATCGGTAATTTTAACCACACCGTCGGCACTGAGCATGACATTGGCTGGTTTAATATCCTGATGGATCAGCCCCTGTTTATGGGCAAAATATAAGCCCCAGGCAAACTGAATGGCAATATCCAGAATACGGTTGAGGACCTGTTTTTGATCCCCCTGATAAAGCATCCGGCTGTTGATCTGCTGTTTCAGATCGCCGCCATCAACATATTCACTGAAAATCTGCGGGACACGATTTATGGTACGAACATAATAACAATTAACAATATTGGGGTGTAAGGGCAGGTTTACCCAGGTTTCCGCTTCCCTGATAATACTTTCTGCCCCGACATCCAGCGCTTTGGATTTGGGTGTTTTCAGAGCCAGATCCAGCGCCCAGTGCCGGTGTCTGACCTGATACACTTTACCGAACTGACCTTCCCCCAACAGGGCTTTCACCTGGTAGAGATCCATAATAACATCGCCGCTTTGCCAGTCAGATTCACTGTGCGGTATATTACGATAATGCTGCTGCAGATATTCACTGCCGCTGCCTGTAGCTCTGGCAACTGCTGATAATTCCTGCAGGCTGCTCCCCTGTACTGATTTTTCAGACTCATTATCAACTGCCGGAGCCGCCAGACGGGTTTCCTGCGGCAAATCAGTATGGCCGCTAAGCTCCTGAGGTGCTGCCAGGCGGGTTTCCTGAGGTAAATCAGTATGGCTGGCAAGTTCCTGGGGTTCCACCAGACGGGTTTCCTGAGGCATTTCCATTGCAGCTTGCTCCGTTGCTTTGAAACGGAACTGACATTTTTTACAGACCACCTTACGATTACGGTATTGTTCCGGAATATTAGAGTATTGCGTCTGACATTGAGGGCAACGGATTTTCATTGATGTCCTGGGCTGAAGATTTGGCATATTGAACTAACAAATAGTCAAGTTTTGCTAAATAATCAACTATTTAGCTTTATAAACATCCCTTTTGTGCTGACAGTCAGGAATCCGTCACTGTTTAATCATTAAATAAAAGTTTCAATAATAATTTTAAATAAAAATTACAATAGAAATTACAATAAAAATTACAATAAAAAGTTTCACTAAATTGAAACATACTGAAACAATTGATAACGTATTTTCTATAACTTCATTCCTTATATTTTGCTATGATGAAATAACCTGTGCCTGCAGGAATAATGACCTGTTTATTAACAACTTAAATCCGCCGGAATAATCCATGCAAAACCCGTTTAAAAAAGCCTATATTCTTCCCCTTATTATTACGGCAGCCATTGCACTGGTGGTGTTTAAAGTTAAAACCCGCCCGGAGATAAGCCATCAGATACTCTCATTTCCCCAGAAAACTGTGGAAGTTATCGAATTACAGAAAATTCCTTTTCGAAACCGGGCCACAGCTTACGGCTATGTTGAACCGGCTGTCACGCTTAAATCCAAAGCCGAAGTCAGCGGTAAAATCATATACATCCATCCGCGCCTGAAAAAAGGCGCCAGCCTGCCCAAAGGCACAGTAGTACTGCGTATTGAACCCACCACTTTTGAATTTTCAAGAGATCAGAGCGAAGCCGTTCTGAGCAGCAGTCAATATTCGCTAAAACAGCTGGAAGTAGAGGAAAAAAGCACCCTGCGTTCCCTGAAAATTGCCGAAAAAAAGCTGAAAATTGGGCAAAAAGAACTGACCCGTTTAAAACGTCTGGCTAAACAGAACCTGATTTCCCGTTCCTCATTAGACGATGAGGAGCAGACCGTATTACAGCTTCGTCAGCAGGTAGAGGATCTGCAGGGCAAGGCGGCCGGTTACAGCAGCCGAAAAAATGCCCTGCTCAGCCAGATCAGACAGTCTCAGGCGCAACTGGATCAGAGCCGGGACACTCTGGGACGGACAGAAATAAAACTACCCTTTGATGCCCGAATTGGCACCGTTTCTGTTGAAAAAGGCGAATACATCAGTACCGGAAATGTACTGTTTGAGGCTCTGGGTACGGATGCGGTGGAAATAAACGCCCAGCTTCCCGTCAGACAGTTTTACTCTCTGGTGCGGGGATTAAGAAACAAAACCATCAGCATGAAAAATTCCGAGGTGCTACAGACTGAACTGGGAAAAATGAACCTGCAGGCCGTTGTTACTCTGGTGGGCTATGATGAACAGTTCAGTCAGTGGCCGGCAGATATTCTGCGGATCAGTGAATCCATTGATCCGCAGCGGGATACCATAGGTCTGGTGGTTTCGGTTAAAAACCCTTATGACAATATTATTCCCGGGAAGCGCCCTCCCCTGTTAAAGGGTATGTTTGCGGCTGTTAAGTTTTATACTCCAGTCAGAAAGCGGCTGGTGATCCCCAGAAAAGCCGTTCATCAGGGGCGTGTTTATATGGCCGGTGCTGATAATAAACTGAAAATTCAGCCCGTTAGCATTACTCATCACATCGGTCCCCTGGTAGTGATTAAAGAAAATGATCAACTTAAACCGGGACAGAACATTATTATTACTGATATTTTGCCGGTATTTGAAGATTTACCACTGAAGCCGGTTATCGCAGGTGAATATCAGCAGTGGCTGGCCACTGAAGCACTGGGTAAACAACCATGATAAGCTATTTTGCCCGCCATCCAACCCTGAGCAATATTCTGATGATGGCCATTATTGTTCTGGGACTCTATTCTCTTAAAAGTTTAAACAAGGAGTCTTTTCCCCAGTTAAAACCCAGCAAGGTACAGATCAATGTGGTTTACCCCGGGGCCAGTCCGGTAGATGTAGAAGAAGGGATCTGCAAGCCCATTGAGGATGCCACTGACGGGATCAGCTTTTTAAAAGAACAAATTTGTGATGCCCGTGACAACCTGGCTGTATTTACTCTGGAAATGCAGGAACAGGGGGATATTGGTGAATTTACCGATGATATCCGCACCGCCATTGATGGTATCCAGAACTTTCCTGACAATATTGAAGATCCGGCCATTAAGCAGTTGGGACGGGTCAACCCGGTCGCCAATATTGCTATTACTTCTGACAGGCTGACCCGCAGCGAATTAAAGGCTCTGGCTGAATACTATCGGGAACAGCTTATTGCTATGCCACAAATCCCCATTGTCGAAGTGGCCGGCTTTTCCACTCATCAGTATCAGGTGCTGATTCATCCCGACACCCTGAAAAAATACCGGCTGAGTATCAATGACATTGCCCGGCTGATCCAGACGCAGGCTCTGGAACTGCCCGCCGGGGTACTGGAAGCCGAAGAAACCACCTATCAACTGCAATTTGATAATGCCAGAAAAACCCCGGCAGAACTGGCGGATCTGGTGATTATTAATACCCCGGAAGGCGGTGAAATCAGGCTGGGCGATCTGGCTGAAATCCAGGACACCTTTGAAAAACCGGAAGAGCGTATTGAACTCAATGGTAAACCGGCTGCGCTGCTGAAAATCAGCAAAAACACCATAGACGATACCCTGAAAGTGGCAGATGCCCTGGCCGCTTTCGTAGAGCAGGAAAACCAGCGTCTGCCGGCCACAACCCGGCTGACCCTGGTTAATGACAACTCCACTTCGGTGCGTGACCGACTGCGTTTACTGCTTAAAAACGGCTGGCAGGGTCTGATCCTGGCCACCCTGATGCTGCTGTTGTTTTTTTCCTGGCGTTATACTTTCTGGATTGCCATGGGTCTGCCGGTATCCTTTCTCGGTGGTTTAGCCATTATGTCAGCCTTCGGGATTAGTATTAATATGATCTCCATGGTGGCGCTGTTAATGGCCATTGGCATTTTAATGGACGATGCCATTGTCCTGTCGGAAAATATTGATCATGAATACCGTAAGGGCAAGTCCCCGCTGGATGCGGCCATTGACGGTACCCGAAAGGTTTTCCGCGGGGTATTTTCCTCTTATCTGACCTCAGCCTTTTTATTCGGCAGCCTGCTGATGATGAAAGGCGATCTGGGTCAGATACTGGGAGTGCTGCCGGTGGTATTATTATCCGTTTTAACCATCAGCCTGATTGAAGCCTTTCTGGTTCTGCCCCATCATTTAAAACAGTCCCTGGAACACCACAAACAGAATAGCACACCGGCATGGCGTAAAACATTTGAGGCCGGTTTTGCCAAACTCAGACAGACAGCAGGACAGGCAGCACACACCGCTATAAAATTTCGTTACCTGACGCTGGGCCTTGCCATTGCCCTGTTTATTCTGTCTGTCGGCCTCATTGCCACCGGCATGGTCAAATTCAAGGCCTTTCCCGATCTGGAAGGCAATAACATAGAAGCACGGGTGCTGCTGCCGCAGGGCGCTCCCCTGGAAAAAACCGAGCAGGTAGTGGCCATCCTGTTAAAATCTCTGCAAAAAACCAATGAACAGCTCAGTCAGCAGGAGTCTGAAGCCCTGGTAAAAAATGTTCAGATCAGCTATGGCCAGCATGCCGATGTGCCTGAAAATGGCACCCATCTGGCCAGTCTGAGTATTGATCTGCTCAATACCGAGAAGCGTCACACACTGATGGCAGAACTGATTGCACAGTGGAAAAAAAACACCCCGCCCCTGCCGGATGTTCTGAGTATTCAGTATAAGGAACCTAAAGTCGGGCCTGCCGGCCGGGCCATACATATTCGCCTGAGCGGTCACGATCTGGATGCGCTGTCCCGGGCTTCCTGGGAGGTACAGAACTGGCTCAGAGGCTATCCCGGTATTTATAATATGCTCGATGACCTGCGTCCAGGCAAACCCCAGTACACCATACAGCTTAAACCCGGCGCCCTCAATGCCGATATTGATTCTGAACTGATTTCCCGGCAGTTACGTTCATCCTATCTGGAATATAAAATTTCCGAAATCTACAACGGTCGTGAGCCTTATGAAATTATTGTCAAACTGAACAGCCGAAAAGATCAGGCTCTGGAAGATTTTGATAATTTAACGGTCTTTTCCAGAACCGGAGAGGAACTGCCTTTAAGCAGTGTGGCGGATATTAGGGAAGAACGGGAATACTCCCGTATTGAACGCATCAACCATAACCGCACCATAAATATTTATGGCGACGTTAATGCAAAAGTGGCCAATACCAACCAGATCATCGCCTCTCTGCAGAAAGACTTTTTACCACAGCTTAAAAAACGCTACCCTGATATTTATTTCAGCTTTAAGGGTGAAGTGGAAAAAGGCACTGAAACCAAGCTCTCCATCCTGTCCGGATTCGGACTGGGACTGTTTGCAGTATTTTTACTGCTCAGTCTGCAGTTCGGCAATTACCGGGAACCGGTGGTCGTCATGGTAAACATTCCTCTGGCATTGATTGGTGCCATCTGGGGACATTTAATTATGGGGCTGGATTTTACCCTGCCCAGTATGATTGGTTTTGTCTCCCTGGCGGGCGTGGTGGTTAATGATTCCATACTGCTGGTGGAATTTGTAAAAATCCATGTGGCACAGGGCATGGTTTTTCATGATGCCGCCCGGCAGGCCGTTACCGACCGATTCAGAGCCATCTTTCTGACCTCTGTAACAACCGTAGCCGGTATGACCCCGCTGTTATTTGAAAGCAGCAGTCAGGCCCTGATTCTGGTGCCGCTGGTCGCCAGTATTATCTTCGGTATGCTGACGTCCACCGTTCTGATTATGCTGGTACTGCCGGCACTCTACGCCATTATGGAAGATATTGGTTATGTAAAACTGAAGGGAACTTAATAGCAGAGCCATTTCCTGGGAGCGCGGGCATCCTGCCCGCGTCAACTAGCCAGTTTATACGTTATTTCTGATGCGGGCAAGATGCCTGCACTCCCGGGTTTTAGATGCTTTATTAATAAACGGACATACTTTAACTAAAATACAGCTTACCGGCATTGTATAAATTAAGCAGCAGAGCCTGCTCATTATCCGACATAAGGGACATCAGTGCTGTTAAATCCACTGTTCTCTGAGCACAGAGTTTAACCGCAAATGTTCTGGAAACGATAAAGTCCTGCCCGTCAACAAAAAGCTGACAGGAAACACCATCCTTATCAATAAAAGCAAATCGACTGGCGGGATGGCGCATTAAGGGCGGGTTTTCCGTACTTAATTCAAGCAATTCCTGGAGAGTTTCTACCGGCTGTTCACATTCATTCAGGTAATCCACTTTGGAGTCACTGACAAAACTGCCGAACCAGCGTTCCAGTTCCGGGTCTTGCGGGTCCAGGTATTGTGTAAAGATCCTGCGTACTTCTTCAATAGCCGCAGGAGTAATTTCATTAGGCTGCCCAGTCAGCCCTCCAGGGGGTAAATGGTAAGTTTTGTGCACCGGTAGTTCACTGGTTATATGAGCAATAAAATCATTAACCAGTGCTTCATGACTGGTGGCCTTAAAACCAATGGAATAGCTCATGCTCTCATCAAGCGATACACCATGATGAGATACTCCGGCAGGCAGATACATCATATCACCGGGTTCCAGAACCCATTCCTGTTCCGCGGTAAATTCTTTCTGCAAGCGGATAGCAATATCGGGAATAATATTATCTTCTGCCACCGGACGGGTACTGATCTGCCAGCGGCGCCGGCCGGAACCCTGTAGAATAAACACATCATACAAATCAAAATGCGGACCTACCGTACCCTGGGGCGCAGCATAACTGCTCATTAAATCATCCAGATACCATTCAGGAATAAAGCGGAAACGGTCGGTAAGCCAGGCCAGTTCCGGAACGGTTTTTTCCAGATCATTGACCACCAGCGTCCAGTGGGTTTCCGGCATCCGGGCAAAAACCGTTTCATCCACAGGACCGTGAATGGCCTGCCAGGGATGCTCCCCGCCCTGTTCAATAATAATTCTGGAATTAACGTCTTCTTCACAGGCCAGTCCCGCCAGTTCATCCGGGCTTAAGGGTGATTCAAAACCAGGAAAAGCCTGGCGAATAAGCAGCGGTTTTTTCTGCCAGTATTCTGCCAGAAAAGTGTCTGCTGACATGCCACCCAGAGGAGGGATCTGTGGTGCATCTGACATACTTACAGAATACCCACATCAAGATAGGAACGGGCTATTTTCTTTATAGAAGACACATAAGATGCGGTACGCAGATCAGTAATATTGTCATCACTGAGCATGGTTTCGCGTATTTCCTGATAGGCTGTGCGCATGGTATCATCCAGCCCGGAACGTACCAGATCCAGCTCATCGGCACCGCGTGTCATACTTTCCCGGATGTGACTGGAAACGGAATTGCCGGTCACTTCCTCAAACATCCTGGTGACCTGCAAACCGCGCATTTCTTCATGACGGCGCTGCATACGCCCAAAACGCATATGGGAGATATTACGGATCCATTCAAAATAAGATACCGTTACACCACCGGCATTGGCATAAGCATCAGGAATAACCACTATCCCCTTGTTTTTTAAAATGGCATCGGCACCAAAGGACACCGGACCATTGGCTGCTTCTACAATCAGTTTAGCCTTGATCCGGTCAGCATTTTCCAGATTGATCTGATTTTCCAGTGCCGCGGGGATAAGAATATCACACTCTTTTTCCAGCACAGACGCACCGTTTTCTACAAACTGGGCACAGGGAAAGGTTTCAATTTCATGGTGTTCTTCAATATGCTGGCGCAATTCTTCAATATTAATGCCTTCATCATTAACCAGAGCACCATGGCTTTTAATAATGGCGGTAATTTTGACCCCGTCCTCTTCAGACAGAAATTTGGCCGCATGATAGCCGACATTACCAAAGCCCTGTATTATACAGGTTTTACCTTCCAGAGAACCGCTCATACTGGCCATTTTGACATCATCCGGGTGCCGGAAAAATTCCTGAATGGCATACTGCACTCCCCGTCCAGTTGCTTCCACACGCCCCTGTATGCCGCCATGATGAACCGGCTTACCGGTAACACAGGCCACATAGTTGATATCATCAGGATGCAGCTGCTTATAGGTATCTGCAATCCAGGCCATTTCTCTCTGCCCGGTACCCACATCCGGTGCCGGAACATTGGTAGCCGGACTTAAAAAGCCTTTACGGATCAGTTCCAGTGAAAAACGCCGAGTGATCATTTCCATTTCTTCCCGTTCATACTGACTCGGATCAATCAGCAAAGCCCCTTTGGAACCACCAAAGGGGACATTCACAATGGCGCATTTATAGGTCATCAGTGCCGCCAGCGCTTCAACTTCATCCTGATCGGCATAGGGTGCGTAACGGATACCGCCTTTTGAAGGCAGGCGGTGGGTACTGTGCGTGGCCCGCCAGCCCGTAAACACCTCAATTTTACCTCGAATTTTTACCGGAAACTGTACCTGAATAACGGCATTACAGGATTTAATGGCATTGGCTACTCCGGTATCCAGCCCCATTACAGAGATGGCCCGATCCACCATTAAATTAACACCGTCACGAAAACTGGGTTCACTGCTTGCTTTTGTCATTTTATTATCCTGTCTGTTAATATTGAGCCAGTATTTTAATTTGACCTGGATCAGAGTTATTACTAACACTGAATGCTATATTGACATAAATAAGTTATGTAAGTAACTGTAATCCATATTCCTGATATTACAACTTATTATCAGCTATTGCAGAAATTTTTGCAGATAGTTAGTATTGTCTGACTGAAATAGTTTGACAGACATTTAAAAATTTAATTAACAGAAAGGGAAATAAATGAATATATTAATCTTCGGACCAAACGGCAGTGGTAAAGGTACTCAGGGTGCCATTATTCAGGAAAAATTTAATATGGCTCATATTGAATCCGGTGCCATTTTCCGCCAGAACATCGGCGGCGGTACAGAACTGGGTAAAAAAGCCAAGGAATATATTGATCGCGGCGATCTGGTGCCCGATGATATTACTATCCCGATGATTCTGGATCGTCTTAAAGAAGATGACTGCAAAAACGGCTGGCTACTGGACGGTTTCCCACGCAACAAGGTACAGGCAGAAACCCTGGCCAAAGCCCTGCAAGACGAAAACATGAAGCTGGACTATGTTATAGAAATCGTTCTGCCTCGTGATGTAGCCAAGCTGCGTATTACCGGTCGTCGTTTATGCGAAAACGATAATAACCACCCTAATCACATTGCTTTTGATGCCATCAAACCGGTAGAAAAAGACGGTGAACTGGTCTGTCGCGTCTGCGGCGGCAAATTATCTGCCCGTGCTGACGATCAGGATGATGAAGCCATTGATAAGCGCCATGATATTTACTATGACGAAAATACCGGTACTATGGCGGCGGTTAACTACTTTAAAAACCTTGGTGGAGATACCAAGGTGATTTCGGTTGATGGTAGTGGATCGATTGGTGATGTGACTGAGGCTATTTTGAAGGAGCTTAAATAAGCGTTGAGCGTTGAGCGTTGAGAAAAAGCATAAGTGCTTTTACTAAAAATGCGGGCAATATGCCCGCATTTTTTTGGTTTTTTAAAAAGTTTAAAATACCAGGCTCATCATTACCATCATTACAATCAGGAATAGTATGGTCATAATGCCGCCGGCTCTCATAAAGTCGGGGACACGGTAACCCGCAGGGCCCATGATCAGGGCATTAACCTGGTGAGTTGGGATCAGGAACGAATTGGAGGTGGCTATGGCTACTGTCAGAGCAAAGACTGCGGGATCGGCACCTTCTACACCCAGAGCAATATTGACTGCCAGTGGCACCAGCAGTACTGTCGCTCCGACATTCGACATGACCAGGGTAAAGAATGTTGCCAGAACAGCGATAGAAGCCTGGATCACCCAGACAGGCATATCGCCTACCACTTTTAATGTCTGTTCAGCAATCCAGCCGGCGGTACCGGAGGTTTCCACTGCCAGCCCCAGAGGGATCAGACTGGCCAGCAGGAATACCGTCTTCCAGGATACCGCTTCATAGGCTTCATCAATCTTTAATACACCAGACAGAACCATACCAATGGCGCCTGTTAACAGGGCCACCGACAGTTTCAGATCGGTAAACAGGACCATAGATAAAGCAATGGCAAAGAACAGGGCTGCCCAGCCCACTTTATGGGGACGGATTTCTTCATGAGGATATTCTGTAGTAACCACAACAAAGTTCTTGTCTTTGGCAATGCGGTCCAGATTGGTCCACAGTGTATGCACAACCAAGGTATCACCAGCCTGAAACGGCAGATCCCGAATCCCCTCACCGGCACTCATGGTTTCACCTTCACGGTGCAGAGCTACCATGGCCAGACCATAGGTTTTTCTTAACCATACATCACGGGCTGATTTACCAATCAACTGAGAACCGGGTGGAATAACCACTTCTGCAACACCGGAGCGGGAAGCTGACAGGCTTTCGGCAAAGTACTCAAGATCATCTTTAATGTCCAGATCATACTTATTGGCAAAGGCCTGGATATAGTTCTCTGAACCCAGAACACCTAATATGGTATTGGCTTCAATAGTATAGTCACGAGCCACTCCATTGGGTCCAATAGCCACATCTTTGGTGTTACCCTTAATGGCCGCAATAATACGGATGTGTTCTTTCTGCTCAATATCATTCAGGATATGACCAATCAGTGGACTGCCGGGGGGCACTACAATTTCAAACATGGCATAGTCGATACCGTAAATATTCTGAAAATATTCCATGGTATTGGTCGCTTTACTGGCATCCGCCTTACTGCTTTCAGTGGGCAGAACAAAACGGCCGGCAATCACAAAATAAATAATGCCGGTAAATACCAGAGCCAGTCCCACCGGTGTCACTGAAAACAGTCCCCAGGTCTGCATCTGTTGCGCTTCAGGTAAAGCATGATTCGAGGTTAAAATCAGATCATTCAATAAAATCAGTGGCGAAGACCCCACCATGGTAACGGTACCGCCCAGAATAGCACAGAAGCCCATGGGCATTAACAAACGGGACATGGGCAGGCCAGAACGAGCAGAAATTCTACTGACTACGGGGATAAACAATGCCGCCGCACCCACATTCTGCATAAAGGAAGAAATAATACCCACCGTACTGGATACAATCGGGATAATGCGCTTTTCTGAAGTGCCGCCAGCATTAAGAATAAAAGCCGCGACTTTAGACATAATGCCGGTTTTATCCAGTCCGGCACCAATAATCATAACCGCGATAATGGACATCACCGCATTACTGGAAAAGCCCTGAAAAATCAGGTCTGTTGATACCAGACCTTCTTTTAAGCCCATAACCGGCGCAAACAGGGTGGACAATCCCAACAGCACCATAATGGAAATAGCGGTCACATCAACATCCACTACCTCAAAAGCAAACAGGTAAATGGTCAGGACCAACAGCCCCATAACCCAGGCCATTTCCACCGATGGTACAACACTGGCCATATATAACGCGAGTCCGAGAAATACAATCCCGGCAATTATTTTCTTTTTTTCTGCCATAATCCCGTTTTTCATTAAATTTTCTTCTCCTCAACAACCCGTTCTGCTGCTGTCTTTCTTATTACCTTACGTTTACAACTGGTAACAGCGCATTAACCGGTAAGAATGATTATTTTTCCCAAAATTTTAAAAAAGCACATCATAATAAACTAACTTGAGCAACTATTTCAAGTTGCAACACCCTATGAGATACCCTGTTATTGATTTATGTCGCTTCTTAATGTCATCCTTAAAATCAAAAAACGGCTGTTTTACCCATAAACGACTTCTGACCTGATAAAATAAAATGATTATGCCATATATTATTCTTCTTGCGATCTTTCTGTTGCTGATGTTTCTTCCCCAGTGGTGGGTTAAACACATTATGCAGAAATACAACCGGACCATTAATGCCCTGCCGGGCACCGGCGGTGAACTGGCACAGCACCTGATAGACCAGTATCAACTGCCGGTCAGCCTGGAAACCACTGAACAGGGTGATCACTACGATCCTCAAACTAAAACTGTCCGGCTCAGTCCACAGTATTTTAATGGCAAATCCCTGACTGCCATTGCAATTGCCGCCCATGAAGTGGGCCATGCCATTCAGGATCACAAACAGGATCAATTACTGAAACTCAGAGGCGTTATGGTAAAAAATGCCCAGCGCTTTGAAAAGCTGGGCAGCGGCATAATTATGACAGCCCCGCTTTTAGGCGCACTGTCTCACTCTCCGGCACTGGGCTTTTTTATTGCTCTTATTGGGCTGTTAACCATGGGAGCTGTTGTTTTAGTCCACCTTATCAGCCTGCCGGTGGAATTTGATGCCAGTTTTAATAAGGCACTGCCGGTACTTGAGGCTGGACGTTATATTACCAGACGCGATCTGATCCCTGTACGCCAGGTATTATTAGCTGCCGCTCTCACTTATGTAGCGGCAGCACTGGCCAGCTTACTCAATGTCGGCCGCTGGCTGACCATTTTGTTACGCCGTTAATATTAACCCAAACAAATTGAATTTTTTTATTGAAATTCTGTCTTAAATACAAATATAGAAATACAAACTCTTTTTAAACTCTTTCTAAATTTTGTTTGTTTTATTAAGCTTAAATAAGGAGTCAGTTTATGAAAAAATCCATCATAAGCAGCCTTATTTTATCATTGGGCATTATTTCCAGTCAGAGTGCTTTCAGTGATATTAAGGCCGCTGACCAGCAAAATTCTGCGACACACTCTCAGTCACTTTCAGTACAGACACAGAATACATCATCCTGGCTGGGTGTCTGGATAGAAGATATTCCCATGAGCCTGGCCAGACATATTGCCCCTTTATTAAAAGATAATCAGGGAGTTATTATCCGCAAGGTATCACCCGATTCACCGGCTCAGGCTGCAGGCTTGCAGGAATACGATGTGATTACCGCGTTTAATGATCAGGAAATTTATTCGCAGAAACAGTTGACCGCTCTGGTTAGAGGCACTGCACCTGATACAAAGGTTAAACTGGATATTATTCATCAGGGTAAACCCGCCAGTAAGGAGATAGTATTAAAGGCGGCACCTGCTCAGCAACGCGCACATCATGGCACGCAAAAACATCCCCGGCCGCCTTTTGGGCCACACCCAATGTTCCGGCAGCCGTTTGGACAACCCGGCTCAATGGGTTTACTGCCGCCCCCTTCCTGGTTAAATGATCCGTTTTTCCAGCAGGGTTTTCATCAGCCTATGCAGCACAATGCACCTGTAAACCGGGGTATGCCGCCCGCTTCGGCTAATCAGTCCACAAGCTGGTCAGAATCTCATTTTGAATCCATTGAAATTGAATCGACCGGTAATGATAAAATCCGTGCAGCAGTAAAGTATGAAGATGGTGACGGTAATAAGAAAGAGTTTGTCTTTGAAGGCAATCAGGATGAAATCCGCAAACAGATCATGAACCAGAAAGAAATGGAAGATACCAGGAAGCAGCGTCTGCTACAGGCTCTGGATATGAGCAACGCACCACCTCAGTTCCCTGAAATTCCTGTGCCTGAGTGGTTTAACCAACCACCACCCTGGTTCCATAATATGCATTAATATGCTTCCCACCCTATCGGGTTCCCACACTCCCATGTGGGAACCCGATGGCTCATATCATTACCAGTGTTTACTATTCTAAAACTTTTATCTAGACTGTGCTTATAAAGCATAGCTGTTTCCTGGGAGCATGGGCATCCTGCCCACATCAAAAAATTTATTTGAACTATAGATATAGACTGGTGTATAGATATCGTCACCTGGTTGAGAACATTTTTGCCCGGTTAAAGCACTATCGAGCATTCGCCACTCGCTATGGTAAACTGGAAAGAAACTATGCCAGTACATTAGCATTAGGCTGTTGTATGGTGTAACTTCCTATGTGGAATGGTTAAATTTTATACACAAAAGATCAACAGCCCCTAAATCATACTTATATGAATTCCAGAGAAATCATTTGAAAAACCTCTTCAAACAGCCTACTGACAGACTCCCAAACAGTGAAAATAATGCTTTTTCAGAATTTGACTCGGAATTTGACACCATCAAGAGGCAATTTTTTGAAAGCTCCCAGTTTTTGAAGATTTTACTTGATACTATTCCAAGTCCGATTTTCTATAAAGATACAAATGGAGTGTATCAGAACTGTAATGATGCCTTTGCTGATATGATCCTGGGGATCCACAAAGAAAAAATCATCAATAAATCCTTGCTGGATTTGCCTGACGAAATCCCCCGTGAACTGGCTGAAATCTATATGCAGGCTGATCAGAAATTATTCGATAATCCTGGAAAACAGGAATACAAGGCCATTGTCAGTTGCGCTGACGGCAAACAACGTACTTTTATGTTTTATAAATCCACTGTTGAGAACGAGGCCGGAGTCGTTATCGGCCTGGTAGGCATTATGCTGGACATCAGTCAGCTCGAAGAAAAACACCAGCATCTGGAATTACTTTCCCTGACTGATGCTCTGACCGGATTATTTAACCGAAGAAAATTTGATTCTGTCTTTCCTCAAATTTTATTACCCTCTCAGAATAAACAGACATTGCTGAACTTTGCTATTATCGATATTGATAATTTTAAAGCTTACAATGATCAATATGGACATGATCAGGGCGACCTGGTGTTAAAAGCAACGGCCAAAATTATCCAGACTCACCTGAAACGCTCCAGCGATTATGCCTTTCGTTTAGGCGGTGAAGAATTCGGCATACTGTTTTACTCCAATAATGAAACAGATGCTTTAAGGCTGGCTCATCAGATACGGGAAGATATTGAACAGCTGTATGGCAAAACCCACAACCCTGGACTGGCAACAGTAATTACTATATCCATGGGATTATTAAGCCTGGTTTCACACAATAATGAACCTGAGTATATTTACCGCGAAGCAGATAAACTACTGTACCAGGCTAAAAGTGCCGGTAAAAACACCATATTCCGTAAAATTCTTTAAACATCCTCTCTTCTAAACTGATGATAGTTTCTGTTTATATATTTATATTGCCAGGGCTCACTACCCTGTTTGTCTGGGTACAGCCATAGAAATTAATTAGCCTTTAGCAAACTTCTCAAGTTCCGGCTCTGTTAATTGACCATTATAAATTTTTCTCTTATGTCCAGGAGTAAAAAAATAACTGCGGGGTAGTTCACCATACCAGTGCGGGTCAATACTATAATCCAGTTTACGCCGGGATTCTGAAGCATAAATCCAGTGTTCCTGATTTTCCAGTTGTACTTCCCGAATAAATGCCTGCACTTTGTTCAACTCACTGAGCGGATCGGTTGATACAAAAACCATTGTCGTATTTTTGTGCTGTTTAAGGTATTGCCCCAGAAACTTTAATTCTTCGTAGCACGGCGGACAGTCTATAGACCATAAAACAAGAATAAATGGTTTGTGACTTTTTTCCCCTATAATTTTCTGGTAACTTTTTTGATCAAAGACCTTAATTTGCTCTTCTGCCTGAAGCGCTGCATAACATAACAGGCTGGAAAATAAAATACCTCCAATAAGCAGAGATTTTATAGTCAACAGATTATTTAACTTCATATAAGCGGTATCCATTTTCTTTAGTCTGCCATTGTATATAGACCTGTTCCTTATTATGAACTAAAAAAGGATGATCAGAGCCCTGTTCTGTCTGAGCCAGAGTTTTTTCATTACTCCAGGTCTGTCCGCGGTCAGTGGATATTTTTACTTTTAAACTATCTACTTTACCGTCAAATTCTTTCCATGTTATCCAGACCTTTTTTCCCAAAGCCAGAACATCAGCATGAGAAGCGCCTTTATTATAATCACCGATAGAAAGTGGCTTTTTCCCTATAAATTTATAGGGCAGGTTTGGATCAATCATTCTGGAATAAAAAATACCATGTCTGTCTGGCGCATTATTAAACCAGACCAGGTGATAATCTGAATATTTTGCATCTTCGGTTCTGGTAACAGAGATAGCCGGGCCATGATGCGGGCAGGCATCTATTTGCCAGTTATCATAGCTGGCACGAATTACTTTTCCAGGTTTATTCTTATCCGTAAATTTTACCAGAGCATGATCGCGGGTATTGGTATCATATATATTACGCCACATAATAACCGGAAGCTGATCCTGATCAATATCCATAACAACCCGACAGCATTCACAGGTATGGGGCATTACATTGATATTAGGGACAAATGTTTTACCGCTATCTTCAGAGTAAGTATAATATAAGGCCGCACCGTGGTATTTTTCACCCTTTTGTGCAGCCTTAAAGCGATCCCTTTTGTCCAGCCAGGCCATAAAGATAATCCCTTGTTCATTGACAGCCATTGCCTCAAAACGATGTCCTGTTATATCCCTGTTATCATTAACCGTTACAGGATCAGAAAAATGCCGTCCCTGATCTCTAGAGACACTGAAGCGGACATTACCGGTATAACGTTTTTGCAAGGGAGTGGTCCAGGATACATAAATATTGCCTTTTTTATCCAGCACAATTTTCGGGCGGTTTTCTCCCCGTGCTGAGACAGGTTCCGGAATACGATTAACTACTACAGACTGATTGAGTGTTTTTCCCCGATCATCAGAAGAACTGACATACACGTGACCGCCATAAGACCAGGCAATCCATAAACGACCCTGTTGATCAAAGCGTGAGGCAGGAGCAGGGGCACAACGCAAACTGGCCGGTTGCTGGGGATCCATACAGGGTTTTAAAATATTTTTGTCCGGCATTTTATGTACCGAATATGCCTGCAGACTATAGCCCAGAAAAAGAAGAAGAATTAGTACTGAAAATTTTTTCATTTAGTTAAATTTGTCTGTTATGCGGAAAAAAACAGGCCATATCAGGATAAATCTGATATGGCCCAGGTTAAGAATGTCCTTATTACCTGAACTTATAGTTTATACCCGCATATACAGTGCGTTCCATTCCCGGTGCAAACTCACGTCCTCTATAAGAATTGTAGGATGCTGAGGTTGCATAAGTTTCATCAGTCAGGTTCATAACACGGGCATACAGTTCCAGGCTGTCCTTATTACCCATATCAACAAAATGATTAATACGGAAATTAAACAGCTCATGGCCATCGTATTTTTCGCTGTTTAGATTATCCATATAGTACGATCCCATATAGGAATACTCCAGTTCCATACGTCCGCCGTTAAGAAATCCCGGACGGAAATTTAAGGTTGCATTACCAATATTATTAGGTGCTGAAGGCAGTTCGTTACCGCTATAATCAGTGCCTTTTTCAGTCCAGTCCTCAAAGGTTTGCTTAGTCCATGAATAACTGACACCCAGATCCCACTCCCTGTTAAACTGATAACCAGCCCCCAGTTCAAAACCTTTGTGGCGGGTTTCACCGGCATTAGTCGTATAGCGATCACCGGTAACGGGATCTTTATAAGTAACCAGATCATCGGTCTTATCCATTAAATAATAAGACGCTTCAAAACTTAATTTCTGTAACAGGCGACCCCGCAAGCCAATTTCATAGCTGTCCACTTCTACAGGATCCAGATCCAGGGATGCCTGATTACTGCCCGGTCTGAATAATTGCCCTTCAGAAGGAACACGAAAAGAATTCCGGTAGCTTATAAAAGCGTTTACATTTTCATTAAAAGCCCAGGTCGCTCCAATTTTAGGACTCCAGTGTTCAAAAGATACGGTATCATCATCTGGTCGGTTAATTTTCAGGGGAAAACGCATGCTGTCAGGATAATATTTATATAATCCACTGGACATATTATTATTATAGTCGTATTCAACATCATCATAGCGCACACCGGCTGTCAGCCTTAATTGTTCAAGCGGTGAAGTTTCTACATGGATATAAGGTGAAATGCCGGTATAATCGACATCGTAATCATAGATTTTGTCACGCTTGCTATAATAGTCATATATCCCATCCGCATTTTTAGTTGAGTCAAAATAGTGTTCCTTACGGATTCCGGGACTGTAATCATAATCCATCCCCACAATCAGGCGGGTTCTATAGGGTTCAAAATCCGTTCGATGTTTTAACATCAGACCAAAAGACTGATTCTCTGTTTTCTTAATACTGGGATCATAGGTAAACGACCAGTTTGGCAGGTACTCCATTTCATTATCACGAAAATAGGGCGTTATAGTCAGCAGAGAATTACCGAATTCCTGCTCATAATTAGTGGACAAACGCAGTGCCGTTACGTCCCGATAGGACACTCCATAATAGTTTTTAGTGGGGTCATGTTTATAATCATCTTCAGAGAGTTTGGATGAACCGGCTGTCTGCTGATCAATATCAGAACCACTAAATACCGTTTCCAGAGTTGCACCATTATTTAAAACCGTATCCCAACGTGCTGTTCCGGCCACCCGATCATAATCGGTTTTATCCCGCCAGCCGTCAGTATGGGTAACATTTAAATCTCCTCTGATGCCATTATCACCCCAGGTATTGCCGCCGCTGAGTAATATTCTTCCCCAGCCGTATTCACCGCCTTCCAGCCCAAGATCAAATTCAGGATCAAGCGGCGCAGGTCGGGTAATAACATTAACAATACCACCGATGGCATCACTGCCGTATAAAGAAGTTCCCGGCCCTTTAATAACTTCCACCGCCTGGGCTTGCGGTAAATTGGTTTCATACAGAGCATTATGATTAAAAAAGCCCGTAGAACGGGTTGGAATACCATTTTCCAGATATAAATAAACCGGCTTGGTCGTAATGGGCTGTCGCATCATCATCATATGCCCTTCACCACCGGTCACATTGACATGCACACCGGGGATACGATTTAATAATTCTGAAGGATGCCCGGGTTTGACTTCATCAATTTCTTTTTCATCAATAACATCCACTGTTTCCGGTACTTCACTTTTCAGTGTTTCTTCCCTCGTACCAGTAACGGTTATCTGAGGCATATCCAGTTCGTATTCTTCCGCATAATTTGAGCCAAAAGGGCTCATGGAAAATAAAACCACCAGGTAAAGTGTTTTCTGTTTTGTTGTTATCATTGTTAATCCCGTAAAGTAACTATTTAAAAAGCAAAAACAGCTTAATAGCAACTTTTGGGCCAACACATAACATATTGTTTTTTAACACTTTTATAAAATCATTCTTTTCCTATTTGAGTGATATGACACAATCATTGTGGTGTATGACGTATAAAAAGGTATGTATATAGTGTGATAAACAGCTTAAAAACATTTAGATAATGATAAGGTGGAGATTTATACTGAGACAAAGAGTGGGAACAGGGTGACAACACAAAAAATGTCCCCTCCCCGGCTTGATTTGCTTTATTGCAGGATCCGGGGAGAGAGGAACGGGTTTGTTATTTTAAGCTGAATTAATCATCGGTAGTGGACAGGTAGGCCATAATAGCCTGTATTTCTTCCGGTTCCATTTCTTCAAACAGATCTTCAGCATATTCATGCCAGCGTTCGCCTGTGGCAAAATGTTTTATCTGTCTGGTCATATATTCTGTGTATTGCCCGGACAACGGAGGAGTATCAGAACCTTCCTTACCCTTGCCGTTTTTGCCATGACACAGTTTGCAGTCATCGACATATAGTTCTTTGCCCAGTTCTACATCTCCTTCTACCCTGGCAATATTAAACACTTTTTTGGCAATCAGCAGTTTTTCATAGGCTGTGGTATTTTCATCAAACTCCGGCATTTTTGTGGTCAGTTTAATCTGTGATAAATAGGCGGCAATAGAAGGAATATCTTCGTCCGGTAATTCCCGGTCATTGGCGTAAGGACGCATGGGCATATTCTTGCGTTTTTCTTCTTTAAATAATTTTATTTGATGGGCAATATAGCCGGCGGGTAAACCGGCAAGACGTGGATACTCACCGCCTTTACCGCCCTGGCCGAATTCACCATGGCAGCCGGCACAGACCTCATTAATTTCCTCGCCCAGATCCAGGTCAATTTCTACAGGTTCTGTGACTTCTTCTTCGGTTTCTTCAGAAGAATAGACGGGCAATGACAATAGAGTAAATAACAATAATGAAAATACAAATACAGATTGCTTAAACATAATAACCCCTCACCCTGACCCTCTCCCGGAGGGAGAGGGGAAAAGATGGACATTTTTTAATACAGTTAAATCGAAAAAATTAAGGCAAATCACCCTTTTTAAACAGATAGTAGCCGATGGAGGCGCATAAGGTGCCTAATAATACAGGATAGGCAATGGCCCAGAGTATATAACCGGCCTCGGAGAAATTATCCAGAATAACATAGGCAGACGGGCCTAAAATAACCAGTTGAGGATCAAATAAAACCATGGCAGCGGTTCTGAATACCTGCAATGGATTAATCAGGGAAATGGCTACCGCTGTTTCTGAAGGCAGACCTTCGCGGATCATAATGCCCAGCAGGATCAGATCCAGGAATAATAACAGGGTAAGCCAGACCACAAAGGCAAGTCCCTGAGCGATATCTGCGGAACGGGCCAGTGTGGAGATCAGCATACCGATACCCAGAAAACACCAGGCCACTGCCAGCAGCAGGCCGGTATAGCTGGCAAACAGCCCCCAGGGAATATCTGCACCCTTAATGGCAGTCCAGATAACAGCGCCTATCATAGCCAGGAATACCGGCAGAAAGACCACAATAAAACGCCCCAGAAAACGCCCCCAGAACCAGGCTGAAAGTGAAATTGGCAGAGACAGCAGGTATTCAAATACTCCGGCCTCTCTGTCCCCGGCAACAGAACGCACCGTGGTAATCAATACAAACACTGGCAAAATAGCTATGGTTAGCTGAATATAGGTAATTAACAAGCGCGTAAGGCCGGTAAAGCCCATAATACGGCTTTCTGTTATACCAAAGACAAACAGCAGCACCACAATACCGCCGAACACACCGCTGTACACGATAAACCATTTTGCCCTGAGCGATTCGATAATATCAGCCCAGGCTGTTAACCATAAATGTCTCATTTAATTTTCACTTGTGTTTAATAATTTATACAAAATTAATTAATGATTGAGATTACCGCCATGGATATTGAGTTTCTTTTCTACTTCTTCAATATGCTTAACGGCCTGCTCATAATTTAATGCGCCTTCGGTTTTTTCCTTTTCTGCGCCCAGTCCATAACCCATAGGTGAAATTTCACCTTTAACAAACCAGGCTTTTCTGGCATCTATCCATTCCTGAGTTTTATAGTCATTCACCCAGATTTCAGTTTTAGGGTCATTTTTATAGGGCTGTTCTTCAAGCCACAAAACGGCACACCCCATATCATCAAACTTATAGACTTTGGAACGTTTACCCTCGGGAAACACCCGAACCTGGGCAGAAAAATTATGATCACTGAGCATCATCTGGCAGCGAGTACAGGCATCTCTGTCCCACTTAACATCAATGGGACCCGTCGGGTTATCATTACCGCAACCGGTCAGTAAAACCAGTACCGATGCAAAAATAACAATCAAATAAGTCAATCTACGCATTTTTACGCTCTTCCATATGAATGTCTTTTAAAATAGCCGCATAGCGGGAAAGCACACCCAGGAAACGCAGGCGATCCGGGCCTGCCACGGTTCCATGCCAGACCTGCCCGGCATCCTGTGCATTCTCAGCCGTTTCAAAGTTCCACAGTTTAATGGCTTTGGAAAAGGCTTCATCTACTCGTTTAATAGTAATTTCTGTTTTCAGCACACTGTCGAGATCCACTTCATCTTCCACCCGATCATCCAGAATCACTCGGCCCTGATCCATTTCTATGACCCGGTTTACCAGAGAAGCCACTTCATCCAGCCGGTGACTGGAAATTAACATTACCGCTTCATCTTTCTTTTCTGCCAGCAGCTGAAAGAAAATATGCCGGGCATCGGGGTCAAGATTAGCGGCCGGTTCATCCAGAATTAAAATTTTAGCTGAACGTCCAAGCGCTATACTGATCAGCAGTTTCTGCTTCTGTCCGCCGGAGAGTTTAACAAAAGGACGAGATTTTAACTGTTCAAAATCCAGACCCAGTCGTTCCGCCACATTTATCATTGCCTGGGGATCGGATTCACACAGGCTGGCTGAAAAATGAATAAGCTGCCCCACGGGCATTTTTAAAGGCGGCGGTAACTGCGGTACAAAACCTATATCTTTTAATACCAGCTGACGTTCTGTACGCGGATTATGACCATTGACCAGAACGGTACCTTCACAGGTGTATTCACCCAGAAGGCAGCGGATCATGGTGGTTTTACCTGCCCCGTTTGAGCCCACCAGGGCAATTCGGTCACCAGTAGTTATTTCAAGATCCAGACCTTTAAGCACTTCAGTACGTCGAAAGGTCTTTTTTACATTATTAAATCGTATCATCAGGATTGTTCTTCTTTCTTCTCAGGCATCAGTGAACGTTCCACTTCCGGTTTGGAAGGCTTATGGGTCAGTCCCTTGAATTCAAAATTCAGTGAATTGGTCGGGCAGGCATCGACACACAGACCGCAGCGGGTGCAGTCAGCACCGATACCGATTTCTACATCCGTACTGCGGTTTTTAATGGTCACATCCAGTACATGGGGTACCAGACAGACATTACGGCAGTCTCCTTCATGTTTACAGTCGGTCATATCATAGGTCACACGTACTGGTGAAAATACCCCTACCAGGCCGTACGTGATACCAATAGGACAGACATATCGACACCAGGCACGACGGGACAGGAAAATTTCAAATAACAGTAGAAACGCAACCCACGCCAGAGCCAGTGTCGGGCCGTAAATTAAGGCGCGGCTCAGGATACCAGTGGGGGAAATAAATTCGTAAACGGTATAACCGGTTAACACGGCCAGCAGAATAAATATAATATAAAAAACCGTTCTGACTCCACGATGAAAGGTATAGTTTTTAGCCAGCCCTCTGGCAGCCAGCCACAGGTGCAGTTTTTCTGCCCATTCAGCCAGCAGATGATAGGGACAGACCCATGAGCAGAAGGTTCTGCCACCTAAAATAAACCAGAGAATAAAGATGGTGATAATACCTATCATCAGGTTAATTAATACCTGTTTATGCGCCAGCATAACCTGTAAGGCTGAATTTAAATCCGCCATATGAAAGCCCATAAAACGCGAAGCCGTTAATGCGCCTTCCAGTAACTGAATATCAAAATAATAAGACACCACAAATAGTAAATTCACGGCAATTAATGTCAGCCAGCGACGCTTACGCCACTTGTTTTTGGCATTTTTGTGATGTTCATCGTGCAGAGCTTCCAGCTGAGCCTTGGTGACTTTTTCACCTTTTTTATAGAAGTAGATTTTCTGTACTTCAGGAGAAAGCTCATCTTTTTTAGGTTTACGAGGTGCACGCCCCAGTAATTGCAATAATGATTCAAGAGAACGGTTCATGAGTGTCCCTCGCTTTTCTTAAGGTATTCAGGACTCAGGGGCATTTTGGTTACTTCATTGTAATCAATAACAATGGCCGCCTGTTCGGTCGGGCAGATCATTTCACACACCCCGCAGCCGACACAGCCGTCATAGACAACCGGCTTCATATGCCTGACACCATTTTTTTCTTCAATTAATTCCAGACCGATGGCCCGTTTGGGAGGACACTGATTTTTATCACCGGAAGGATAATTACCTTCCTGACACTGATTGTAGCGTTGTTCAATCGGACAGGCCTGAACACACAGATCACAGATTTCCACATCATAAGGATGCTCCTTAAGTGGTATTGGATTCCAGCGATCTATATCTTCATAACGCAGAACCCCGTCATAATCCGGCCCACGCGCTATACCCTTAAAACCTTTGCCCGCAACAGCTAGACAGATTTTGGGTTTGTCCAGTTTAGCAAACCCCATACGGGTATCCTTGGGATAATCCAGTGCATGGGTCAATGAGCCTGTTGGACAGGCCAGTACACATTGCAGACCATCACAGGAAAAATCACAGGCCTGATCACGAGCCGCGATATAGGGAGTACCCAATCCAAATCCGGTATCAATATCATCCAGTTTAATGGCATTAACAGGACAAACCTGCACACACTGACCGCATTTAATACAGGAGGCCAGAAAATCTTTTTCTGACAAAGCCCCTGGTGGACGCATTTTCAGACGTGTATCGGCATGGCCTTTAAGTGGAATAAAACCGGCCAGAGAAACACTGGTTACACCTACAGTCAGAGCCACTGAGCGCAAAAACTGGCGCCTGGCTTCCTGGGCTCGTTTGCCCGGACCGCGTTTAATGTTTTTATTTTTTGTCGGTTTCCTGCTCGTTTTGTTTTGTTCTGCTTTATGATTAGTAGCTTGAGTCATGTAAGTACCCTTTCAAACGTTTTTCGAGCTCGGTTTCATTACTGTTACTGTTCTGCTTAGCTTCTTTATCCTGGCTGATTTTATCTTCAGTCTCTTTTTCTTCCGCATCCAGTGCGCTGACATTCATTATGGGGATGGTGTCTCTGAGAATTAAATCCGGTTCACTGAATGGTGCCAGTCTTTCCAGAAAGTCAATTAATTCAAGAACCGCAGAGCCTTTATAAAACTGTGCCCCTTCTACATCCTGCCAGAGTTTATCGGAATAAGCATAAATTTCATGCGGTGTATCACCAATACCATTTCTGTCTTCATCAAAACCTTCGTAGTCATCCCAGTAATTACCATCCCATTCATTTCGATTCGCCGTCTTACCACCGGAAACAACAACCTGAGTGATATTGGCTTTAAAATAATTATTTTTAAAAATATTATTTTTCCAGTCAGCCAGGAAACGAACACCTATACCGTTAAAGGCTATAAGGTTTTTTGTAAAATAGTTGGTAGTATCTGGCTGATAGGGTGATACATCTATAGACAAACCGGTAGAACTGAATAGTACCTGGTTATTTTCAACCGTAATATCTGAGGTTTCCTTAAAACCAATCCCAACACCTGATGGGCCGGTTGCATGGGAAACAATATTATTTTTTATGACCACACCATCACTGTACATTAAAAATATGCCAACAGAATTATTATAATATTCATTGTATTGCACATCATTATACTGCGAATACATAAAGTGCAGGGCATAACGTCCTCGATGACTGATATTATGGTGAATAATATTATTTTTTGAATACCAGACCACCATATCACGCACGTCATTCATTACGTTATCGGTGATCTTGTTATCAAAACTGTACCACAGACGAATGGAATCTCCTCTCATGCCTAATTCTTCATCTTTTGAAGAAATGGTATTACGTTTAACCACATTATTTCTGGATTTCTGTAAATCAATACCGAAAAGACAATTATCAATAATATTATCCTTAATCACATTAAAATCACCACGCACCTGAACACCGGAATCCAGATCGTTATGGTGTGCTCCGGAATTAGTCAAATGGAGATTTTTAATCACCGCGCCATTGGTCTTTAAATAAATAACAGAGCCTTTACCACCGGCATCAATAGTAACTTTACCCTGCCCATCAAGTGTTACAGGCTGCTCTACAGTCACTGGTCCGGCATAAGTACCTGGAGGTATAACCAGAACATCACCTTTGTTTAATTTATCAATAAGAGGCTGTAAGGGAGGATATGATGGGTTGGTCTGATCCCCTTTATCTGTAGGCATCGATGCAAAAATGGCCGACGATAAAAGAAATAATGAAATAAAAAGCACGCGATACATCATCGTTTAATAAATCTTATATAAAATGTTAAGTAACTTTACAGCCTTGAGCAAGTATCAGCCTTGAGCAAGTATCAGCCTTGAGCCAGAAAAAGCCCTGAACAATAATAATGCTCAGAGCTTTTACTTATTGTCAAAGAACAATTATAAAGATTCTTTACGACGCATTAAAGCAATAGCTGCCAGTAAAATTGAATTGAGCATCATTAAGCCAAAACCGATGCTTGGGTATGAAAAAGTAGCAAATTGCGCAACTTTACCTTCACCAAAAACTGTCGGCATAAAAGGTTTGACAGCAAAAGCCCCCATGGAGTTCAGTGTATGACCATACCACCAGAGCCAGGCCGAATAATCAATAACAAAAAACACCGGCAGAGCCATGGGGACCAGTATCATTAACCAGTATATGATATTATTTTTAGGCCGTGTTCCAGCCACAATCAATAATAACATGGCACCCAATAAGCCCACATAGACGACATTAGTCGCCAGTCTCAGATTTTTAACCATAGGACGGATCTCATCCTGGTTATTAAAATAACGTCCCAGTACCTTGCCATAATGCCAGGCCATTAACTGGTAAGCATTGCCTTTCCAGGGTTCTGATACACGACCATTACTGAGATCATTTTCATAGGTGCTTTTAAGTTCACGGATCAGGCGGGTCTTTTCATCCATTGGAACGGCTTTTTCAGCGGCTTTTTCTGTCTGCTGAGCTGCAGTATCTTCCTGGTATTCTTTTCCTTCCAGGGATGCTTTAAGCTGTTTTAAGGCTTTAGAAGTATCGGCAAGTTTAATATCTTCTCCCAGAGTCTTATCATTTGCATCCTGATCCAGCTGATTCATCAGGGCATAAAGATAGCCCTCGCTCTCATATTTTATCCCCCCCGGCATATAAATAGTCATGGTCATCCAGGCGGCATTACCTGCAAAAGCCACGATAAGAAATATACGTCGTTTTTTCGGATTGGAGATAGCAAAGCCTATAACCATAATAATCAGCAGGGTAATTAAAAACGGGGAAAAACCGCGCTCAATAGGTCCACCGGCGGCAATAGGGTACATACCGACATAATGGTTAATGGTGTCCATTTCATGCACACAATCCAGGGCTTCTTTTTCTGAAATTTCATCTTTAACCACTAAAGAACAGCCGTTAAAAACCCCATTCATATGGAAATTAATTCGAACGCCATCAGGAAAAGCGGCCTCCGGATAATTGGGAGCCGTCAAAGCTACCCACCAGATAGGCACAAAATAAATAACAATCATCAAAAGCACAGAAGCAATTGATAATGAGGCAATAATGGTTGAACGTTTTGCATCTTTCATTGGAGATGATCCTTTATATTACATCAGCAGTGACTACCCCAGACACTGACCAATACACGTCAAATAAATATGTCGGCAAAACTACTTATCAGGATTTTCCTGACTTAACTGTTAATAGAATTTTATTTTTTTACCCAAAAAGCCCTTATATTCATAAGAATATAAGGGCTAAAGAGTAAAACTTATTATCTATAACTTAAAACATTAGAGATGTGATTAAGTTATAGTTATACTTTAATCAAAGTCTGGATTTCTCCAGTCTTTGGAAGGTGCCAGGTCTTCTTTGGGAACTGGTATACTGGCAGCATAGCTGATTACATTCACCATATCTTCATCAGTGAAGTTCTTGATCTGCTCAACCATATCTGGATTGGCATTACGACGTTTACCGTCCCTAATCCATTCAAACTGTCTCAGCATATATTTGTAGTGCTGTCCCTGGATTCTTGGGTAATATTTTTCTTCATCTCCTTCACCTTTTTCTCCATGGCATTTTACACAGTTATCATGAAACAACTGCTTACCTTTGGCCAGATCGGCTGTTGCCGGTCCTTTACCATTGTCCGGATTCATTTTTAATTTCTGAATATAGGCGGTAACATCAGCAATGGCCTGTTCGTCACCAATAGACTCAGGTAAGGCAAATGGATACATGGTAGGGTTGTCACGGTTTAACGCACGGATATCAGCTAACTGCTTAATCAGTACCTTACGGTGCTGACCGGCTAACTGAGGGAATGTACCGTCTTTGGTACCCCAACCTTCGGGCAGGTGACAGGCAGAACAAACTTCATAGACATCCAGGCCATTTTCCAGATCAGGTGTCAGGTGTAAAGCCGCATCCTGCTCACCGCCGCCTTTATTCCAGCCCAGTTTCTTGGCATGCTCATCGGACTGCTCAGATGCCAGTGCAAAACTGCTCACAGCTAATGTTGACGCTAAGGCCAGCACACTAATTGCTGATTTTAATTTCATTTCAGGTAAACTCCCTTAAAATATTAAACAAATTCTTGGAATCAAGATTTTCAAGATTTGATTATGATGCCATATCAAATAATTATTGACCTTGATAAACATCAAATCGGAACAAATAACCAAGAAAATCAATCAGGAATAGACACAATTTTTACAGGGTAATTATTGCTTCTATTCCTGATACAAACTCAGATATTACTGAGTAGAGAGCCATTCAGCAATTGCTTTCTTTTCTTCATCGGTAGTCATGTGAGTAATGCCTTTCATGGCTGCTGTCATACCGTTATTACGTTTACCGGATTGAATATCCTTAATCTGGTTATACAGATATTCAGCATTTTGACCAGCAATTTTGGGATAAGCC
>JALTKC010000586.1 GCA_027076245.1 Gammaproteobacteria bacterium | reverse complement strand
TTATCCAAGTTTCGTAATGAGCTTAAGCTCTGTGATGAAGATATGGCTCAGACCATTGCAGAAAAAACCTTTGATATTCGTATTAATTCTTTCTCTAATAAACTTTCCAGTCAGATCCAGGGTTCCATGCAGGAGCTGACAGCCAAACTGGACAATTTAAATAAAGACAATATCAGCAAGATTGATCCAAAAACTCTGGAAGAAATTAAGAGTGTTGCCCGTCTGGCATCCACCAGTAAAGCGATTGAAGCTGCCAGAGATACGGCCAATACCGTTGCCCATGAAACCATGATGCGTATTACTGATGCCATTAATGAGTCTAATGATAAAATGGCCACCCGAATTACCACGGCAACATTTATAGCTTCTGCCGTTGGTATTATCTCAGCACTGGCTGTGTATTTTGCCTTAAGCTGATTTTAGATTTACCTGCCTAAATAAAAAAGCCCCTGTCCTGAAAAAACAGGGGCTTTTTTTTGCTTCTCAAGTCAATCTGAACTAAGATTTCCTGTTTTAAAATATACAGGAAATCTTTACGGTATGTCCGTTTCAAAAACCCAGCAAATTGCCCAGCAAATCGCACAGGAACTCAATGTTAAACCAGCTCAGATAGAAGCTACAATTACCTTACTTGATGAGGGTGATACGGTACCGTTTATTGCCCGTTACCGTAAGGAAGTCACCGGCAGCCTGGATGATACCCAGTTACGCCTTCTGGATGAACGTCTGCATTATCTGCGGGAATTAAATGACAGAAAAGAGACTATTATAAAAGCGATTTCCGAGCAGGGTAAATTAACCCCTGTGCTTGAGCAGCAAATCAATGCAGCGGATACCAAAACCCGTCTGGAAGACCTCTACAAACCTTATATTATTAAACGTAAAACCAAAGCGGACACTGCCAGAGAAGCTGGTCTTGAGCCACTGGCCGACAGTCTGCTTAATAATCCTGAGCAATCTCCCGAAATTACAGCAGAAAAATACCTGAATGCGGATAAAAAGATTAGTTCGGTAAAAGAGGCTCTGGACGGTGCTAAACAGATCCTGATGGAGCGTTTTGCAGAAGCACCAGAACTGGTTGGGGATCTGCGTGAATACCTCTGGGAAAACGGCCTTATGGTCTCTAAAGTGATTGCCGGTAAGGAAGAGGAGGGCAGCAAGTTCTCTGATTATTTTGATGCCAGGGAGAAACTGGAACAAATGCCTTCACATCGTATTCTTGCACTATTTAGAGGCCGTAAGGAAGGTTTTTTAACTATTTCCACAGAACTGGATGAAGAACCGGCCCCCGGGACACTTTCAATCATGGAGCATAAAATTGCCCGTTTCTTTAATATTGAAGACCAGGGCAGAGCGGCGGATAAATGGCTGATGGAAGTGGTTAAATGGACCTGGAAAATCAAGTTAAAAACTGCTCTGGATATGGATTTAAAAAAACGTCTGCGGGAACAGGCAGAAGAAGCGGCCATTGATGTATTTGGCAACAACCTTAAAGATCTGCTGCTGGCTGCACCGGCAGGACAAAAAGTGACTATAGGGCTGGATCCGGGTATTCGAACCGGTGTTAAAGTCATTGTAGTGGATGCCACAGGTAAATTACTGGACAGCACTACCATTTATCCTCATGCCCCGAAACATCAGTGGGAGCAGTCCGTACATACCCTGGCTGCCCTTGCCAGAAAGTATTCAGCAGAACTTATCAGCATCGGCAATGGGACAGCCTCACGGGAAACAGATAAACTGGCCGCAGATGTCATTAAACAGGTACCTGAGCTTCGGTTAAGCAAAATCGTCGTATCAGAAGCCGGTGCCTCTGTATATTCCGCTTCAGAACTGGCTGCACAGGAGTTTCCTGAACTGGATGTCTCTCTGCGCGGGGCGGTTTCCATTGCCCGGCGTCTGCAGGATCCACTGGCAGAACTGGTTAAAATTGATCCAAAATCCATTGGAGTGGGTCAGTATCAGCACGATGTCAGTCAGACACAGTTAAGCAAAAAACTGGATGCCGTAGTAGAGGACTGTGTAAATGGTGTCGGTGTTGATTTAAACACGGCATCAGTACCTTTATTAACCCAGGTTTCCGGTCTCAGTCGTACCCAGGCCAGCAATATTGTGGCGTATCGTGAACAGAACGGAGCTTTTAAAAGCCGTAAAGAATTACT
>JALTKC010000585.1 GCA_027076245.1 Gammaproteobacteria bacterium | reverse complement strand
ATCGGTGTCAATTTTAAGCGTTTTAATACCGGATTTAAGCAGCTTTTTTATATCCTCAGGTTCGGTGATTTTAAACTGGTTTCTGGCAAAAGGATGATCCAGCCAGGAGCAGTTTAATTCATGGATATACATGCCTTTACGAATTTGTTTGACTGAAATGGTCTTTATCATAATTGTGCGATGGTATTCGTCCGTTAAGTGCAAAACTAACTAACATAGAGTCTGATTTTGAGTATAGAAAATATATTTTGAAAAGAAAGAATAAATACAGGAAAGTATGGATGTTTTTTTAAAAAGAAGTGGCGTCCCCTAGGGGACTCGAACCCCTGTTACCGCCGTGAAAGGGCGGTGTCCTAGGCCACTAGACGAAGGGGACAATACCGGATGGTTTAGAAAATCAACGGATAGAATGTCTCTTGAAGTTGATTCTTTTTGTCGCTTCGTAGCGATTAGCTAGAAAGTGCGCATATTATATGGCCGGTTTCTGGATTAGTCAAATAAAAATTTATTTATAAGTATGCACAAAACAGGCTGCAAAAAATTACCTGCTGCAGGCCCTTGCTATAAATCAAAATAGCTTCTGAAATATTAATTGTACATGGATAATCCGGCCCGGTTTTTATATGATGTTTTTGTATGATAGAGTTGTGCGCTTACGTCGTCTTCGGCATTGACAAATATGGAAACAGAAATGAAACAGTCTATGAAAGATTTAGTCGAATCTCCTGCCTGGCAGGCATTAAAAGAACATTATGAGGTCATTAAAGACGTTCATATGCGGGATATGTTTGCAGAGGATCCGCTTAGATTTGAAAACTTCTCTACCTCTGTCAATGATATTGTACTCGATTATTCCAAAAACCGGATAAATGAAGAAACCATGCGCCTGCTTATGGATCTGGCGCGTCAGGCCAGGGTAGAAGAATGGCGGGATCTGATGTTCTCTGGAGAGCCCATAAATTCCACTGAACACCGTTCTGTTTTACATACGGCACTGAGAAACCGCTCCAGTAAACCTGTGCGTGTTAATGGTCGTAATGTTATGCCGGGAGTTAAGGCGGTACTGGCCCATATGCGGGACTTTTCTGAACAGGTACGCAGCGGGGAATGGCGTGGTTATAATGGCGCCCGGATAAAAAGTATTATTAATATCGGTATTGGCGGCTCCGATCTGGGGCCGCATGTGGTGTGTGAATCCATGAAGCCCTATTCTCAGCGGGGACTGGATGTTTACTTTGTCTCCAATGCCGATGCCACTCATCTGGTGGAAACACTAAAATGTGTAGAACCGGAAACCACCCTGTTTGTTATTGCCTCTAAAACCTTTACCACCCAGGAAACCATGCTCAATGCCTTCAGTGCCCGTAAGTGGTTTATGGATCTGGTGGGTAATGAAAAAGCCATAGAAAAGCACTTTGTTGCGGTGACCACCAATATTGAACTGGCTACTAAATTTGGTATTAATGAGGCCAATACCTTTGAATTCTGGGACTGGGTAGGCGGCCGTTATTCTCTCTGGTCGGCTATTGGACTGTCTATTGCCCTGTATCTGGGGATGGACCATTTTGAGGCTTTACTCGATGGTGCCTATGAAATGGATCAGCATTTTTTAAAGACGCCCCTGGAGGACAATATTCCGGTTATTATGGCCTTACTGGGGATCTGGTATAACAACTTTTTTGATGCCCAGAGTCATGCCATTATGCCGTACAGCCAGTACCTGGAACGTCTGCCTGATTATCTGCAGCAGCTGGATATGGAAAGTAACGGCAAAACCATCGACCGCAACGGCCATCGGGTAAATTATCTGACCGGCCCTATTATCTGGGGGCAGTCCGGTACCAACGGCCAGCATGCCTTTTTCCAGTTACTGCACCAGGGTACCAAGCCTGTACCCGCTGATTTTTTAATTCCTGCTTTGAGCCAGAATCCCTTAGGCCTGCATCACCGGGTATTATTTTCTAACTGTCTGGCACAGACCAAGGCTCTAATGCTGGGTAAAAAGTACACGGAAGCCGTGGAAGAAATGCGCCATCAGGGCTATTCCCAGGATGAAATTGAAGAGGTGATTCAGCACAAGGTATTTGACGGCAATAAACCAACCAATACCATTATCTTTGAACGTCTGACACCCAAAACCCTGGGGTCCATTCTGGCTATGTATGAACACAAGGTATTTGTCCAGGGCATTATCTGGAATATAAACTCCTTTGACCAGTGGGGAGTAGAATACGGCAAGGTTCTGGCCGGCCAGATACAGAAAGACCTCTCAACCCCCGGCGATGTTGAAAACCATGACTCCTCCACCAATGGTCTGATCAATTATCGTAAACGGGTTTACTTTGACGAAATGGAAAAAAATAAGCTGGATTAAGTCTGTAGCCATTCCCTCTATATTCCCTCTCCCTCAGGGAAAGGGGAATTCAGGCTTGATTATATGTAGTAATTAAGACCTTTTGTGCAGGTAATTGCTTACTTGTGTAAGTAAAAACCATTATATTTTTGCTATTTTGTTAATTCTTGTCTAAACTTTGAACCAGTTCCTTGATTTTTGCGGAAGGTTTTAAGTTTTATGCGGTCTGTTCTTTTTGTATGCCTTTCCCTGGTTTTTTTATTGAATAATGCCTGTGCCCAAACCATCACTCAGGAGGACTCATCTACAGATAAAGCCAAACCTATCCATGTCATTTTTAGTTCCTATACACCGCCTTATGTTTTTGAAAACGGAACGGGTATTGTTATTGATATTGTCACCGAAGCCCTGAATCCGGCTGGTTATAAGGTCGTACCCGTGTTTTTACCTCTGGGACGGGGGTTTAAAATGTTTGCCGACAGAGAAATTGAGGCTACCTCTGTTATAAAAAAAAATGCCGGTTTAAAAAATGCCTTTTATTCCGACTACTTTATGCAGTATCACAATTATGCCATCACGCTTAAATCCGGTCCCAGAGTGGATTCAATCTCTGATCTGGCCAGTCTGGATGTTATCGCGTTTCAAAATGCTCATCTTTATCTGGGTAAGGCTTATGGGGAGCAGGTATCATCTAATCCTAATTATAAAGAACTGCCCAATCAGGAAATTCAGGTATTAATGCTTTTAAGCGGTCGTACAGATGTTGCGGTAATGGACAAATCCATCTTTCGTTTTTACAAAAATAAGCTGATCAGTGAAGGAAAAGTTTCCGCAAATGTAGCAGTGGTACTTAATAATCTGTTTGAACCCACCCGGTATCGAACGGCTTTTATTGATCGGCATATCAGGGATGCCTTTAATCAGGGACTGAAAAAGCTTTATGAAAGCGGTCGGTATGATGAAATATATGAAAATTATACCGATAAATATTTTGAAATGCCCCGTTAAAAGTAATGCAATATACATTTAATAAAAAGCATTCAATATCCAGAAAACTGCTCAAAGTTGTTTTTACCATTTACTTTAGCCTGACGATTCTGATCACAGCTGTTCATGTGATGGTGGAATACGGGTACACTAAAAATATTATTAATGATGAACTTAAGCGCCTGGAAAAAACATTTAAACCGGCCATTACTACTGCCATGTGGGAATTAAATTCAGAACAGCTTAAGGCGTTAACTGACGGGATTTATAATCTGGCTATTGTCACCGGTGTGCAAATTACCGATAACCAGGGGGTCGTTAAGGAAAAGCGGGGACGTACGGTCGATATTGATAAAGTTGATAGTTCTGATCTGTTTTATTATCAGATGACGATATACAGAGAGTTTGATAATAAACTGATCTACCTTGGCAATGTGCGTTTTTATTCGGACTCATCGGTTGTCATAAACCGGGTTAAAATGGGGTTTATGCTTATTCTGCTTAATGCGGTGATAAAAAGCAGTATTCTAATTATTCTTTTTCTGTGGGCTTTTCAGAAATACCTGTTTAACCCCATATCCAGGCTGAGGCAGCAGATTGAAAAAGTTGACCTGGAAAATATCGGAGATATTCGTATAGACCTGAATATCAATGAAGAAAATGAATTAAAGCGCCTTGAGATGAGTTTTAACCAGATGCTGACCCAGCTGCAGATCGACAGAGATTATTTTAATGATATTCAGATGCAGCATCAGGACAGACTGGAGCGTCAGGTAATCAAAAGAACCCAGGAACTGGAAGATGCCATTGAAGAGCTCAATAAAATTGCCTTTAAAGATCCATTAACCCATCTTAAAAATCGCCGCAGCTTTTTTGAAGAGGGTAAAAACTATATGTCCATTGCCCGGCGTGTTAAGCAGCCTATGTCTCTGTTAATGGTGGACCTGGATTATTTTAAATCCATTAATGATACCTACGGGCATATGATTGGCGACAAGGTATTAATTGATTTTGCTGACAAAATTTCAGATCTGTTACGTGAAAGTGATTTATTTGCCCGTATCGGCGGTGAAGAATTTACGATTATTTTAAATAATACCGATTGTCATGGTGCAAAAGTGGTGGCACAAAAAATGTGCCTCCTGATTGAAACCTCAGTCTTTAAAGAAGGGGATATCGAGCTTTCTTATAATATTAGTATCGGTGTTACCGAACTGGATGAGCATGACAAGCAGATAGATGATCTGATCCGCCGGGCGGATATTGCACTTTATCGTGCCAAGGAAGCGGGCCGGAATCAGGTTCAGCTTTATTGTGACTGAGTGTTTTTTCCTGCCCGTTAAAACAAGCTTCCTTATATTCCGTTAATAACCTGATTAAATGCCTCAACCGGCCGCATGGCCTGTTCAACTTTGTGCATATCCGGATGATAATAGCCGTCCAGTTCAACCTTATTACCCTGCACAGAATTTAATGCCTTAATAATGGCCTGTTCCTGCTCAGAAAACTGCTGATAAACCGCTTTAAACTGTTCAGCCAGTTCACGGTCTTCGGCCTGCTCAGCCAGAGCTTCGGCCCAGTATAAGGCCAGATAAAAATGGCTGCCGCGATTGTCCAGTTCACCCACTTTACGAGAAGGGGATTTATTATTTTCAAGGAATTTAGCCGTGGCCTGATCCAGAGTTGTCGCTAAAATCTGAGCTCTGGCATTATCAAATTTATCAGCCAGGTGTTCCAGAGACACTGCCAGAGCCAGAAATTCGCCCAGTGAGTCCCAGCGTAAGTGATTTTCCTGTAAAAACTGCTGGACATGCTTGGGGGCAGAACCACCGGCACCGGTTTCAAACAGTCCGCCGCCGTTCATTAAAGGGACAATGGACAGCATTTTGGCACTGGTGCCCAGTTCCAGAATAGGGAATAAGTCGGTCAGATAATCCCGCAGGACATTACCAGTAACGGAAATGGTATCCTTGCCTTCCTTAATACAGCTTAAGGAAAAATGCGTGGCTTCCCTGGGCGACATAATGCGGATTTCAAGGCCGCTGGTATCATGTTCCGGCAGGTATTGTTCCACTTTTTTAATCAGTTCACGATCATGGGCACGTTGACTGTCCAGCCAGAAAATCGTCGGCATACCGGTTACACGGGCGCGGTTAACAGCCAGTTTGACCCAGTCCTGTACCGGTGCATCTTTAGTCTGACACATACGCCAGAGATCACCGGCATCCACCAGATGTTCCAGCAGGGTATTGCCATCTTTATCCTTAACCCGTACCACCCCGTTTTCAGGGATCACAAAAGTCTTGTCATGAGAGCCGTATTCTTCGGCCTTCTGAGCCATCAGGCCGACATTCTGTACCGTGCCCATAGTGCGTGGATCAAAGGCGCCGTGTTCCTTACAAAACTCAATGGTTTCGTGATAGACACCGGCATAGGAGCGATCCGGTATCAGGGCTTTGGTATCATGCAGCTGACCGTCTGCCCCCCACATTTTGCCGGATGAGCGTATGGCAGCAGGCATGGAGGCATCAATGATAACATCACTGGGTACATGCAGATTGGTAATACCTTTATCACTATCCACCATAGCCAGCTCAGGGCGGGTGTTATAGCAGGATTTTATATCCGCTTTAATTTCTTCCTGCTGCTGTTCAGGCAGAGACTGGATCTTGGTATATAAATCACCCAGACCATTATTCGGGTCAATACCCAGCTGTGCAAAAAGCTCCTGATGCTTTTCAAAGACCTCTGTAAAATACACTGAAACCGCATGGCCGAAAATAACCGGATCAGAGACTTTCATCATAGTGGCTTTTAAATGCAGCGACAGTAAAACCCCCTGGTTTTTGGCCGCTTCGATTTCCTGGGCATAAAAATCACGCAGGGCATTTTTGCTCATAACAGCAGCATCAATAATTTCCCCGGCTAATAAGGGCGCACTGTCTTTAAGAACAATACGCTGACCGCTTTGAGTGTCCAGCTCAATGGTATATTCAGTGTCTTTATCCAGGGTAACCGACTGTTCACTGCCGTAAAAGTCTCCATCAGACATACTGGCCACATGGGTTTTGGAGTCTTTTGACCATTCGCCCATGGAATGAGGATTATTACGGGCGTATTGTTTAACAGAAGGCGGTGCACGGCGGTCGGAATTACCTTCACGCAGAACCGGGTTAACAGCACTGCCTTTTACCCGGTCGTAGCGGGATTTAATGGCTTTTTGTTCATCATTTTCCGGTGTTTCAGGATAATCCGGCAGCGCAAAACCCTGTGCCTGCAGTTCGGCAATGGCCGCTTTTAGCTGCGGAATAGAAGCGCTGATATTCGGCAGTTTAATGATATTGGCCTGAGGGGTTTTAGCCAGTTCGCCCAGTTCCGCCAGAGCATCGGGTGTTTTCTGAGAGTCAGTCAATACATCGGGAAAAACCGCCAGTATGCGATGAGCCAGAGAAATGTTTTTGGTTTCGATGTTAATACCTGCGCTTTGAGTAAATGCCTTAATAATCGGCAGCAGGGACTGGGTAGCCAGTGCAGGGGCTTCATCGGTTAGGGTATAAACAATCGTTGGTTTGCTTGACATTAAAATCTCCAGCTTTTCGATACAGAGCGCAATATTACAGGAAAACGGCAGTGAAGTTAATAAGAGAACGATTATAAAGAACGAATAAAAGAAACGGATATGTACATAAGAACGTGCCTGAAGGCACTAAAGGTAAAACAGAAAAGTGGCGTCCCCTAGGGGACTCGAACCCCTGTTACCGCCGTGAAAGGGCGGTGTCCTAGGCCACTAGACGAAGGGGACACAGATAAACAGCCGGTGGCTGTAAGTCTCTCTTCGCTGTGAAAACAGCTATGGATGTTGTTTCTTGTCCAAACTCCTTAATTTATTCCTGAAAAATTCCAGAAAAGGAAATTGGTGGAGCTAAGGAGGATCGAACTCCTGACCTCTTCGCTGCCAGCGAAGCGCTCTCCCAGCTGAGCTATAGCCCCAAACAACAGGCGTGTATGATACTGGTAATAAAATAAATTGTCCAGCAAAAAAATTGATTTTTTTGGGCTTTTTATTCGAACTTTTATTCGATCTTTTTCTTTGTATTTGTAGAGTGCAGGCTAAGTTTGTAAAATACCCCTCTTTTACCAATTTCCGAGAGAAATAATGACAGTTAAAACCCGTTTTGCGCCCAGTCCTACCGGCTATTTACATATTGGTGGTGCCCGTACCGCCCTGTTTTCCTGGCTTTATGCCAAAAAGCATAAGGGGAGCTTTGTTTTACGTATAGAAGATACGGACAGGGAACGCTCCACTCAGGAAGCTGTAGATGTCATTCTTGAAGGTATGCAGTGGCTGGGACTGACGCATGATGAAGGGCCTTACTATCAGACCCAGAGAATGGAGCGTTATAAGGAAGTCATTGAGCAACTGCTGGACAATGGTCATGCCTATAAGTGCTATTGCTCCAAAGAAGAACTGGACGCTATGCGCGAACAGCAGATGGCCAATAAGGAAAAGGCCCGTTATGACCGCCGCTGCAGAGATTTAACCGCACCGCCGGCCGGCCGGGAAGACATTGAGCCGGTCATCCGTTTTAAAACACCCCTGGAGGGTGAGGTGGTGATTAATGATCATGTGAAAGGTCAGATTGTTATTAAAAATCAGGAACTGGATGATCTGATCATTGCCCGGGGTGACGGTACACCGACCTATAATCTGGTGGTGGTCATTGATGATCTGGATATGGGTATGACCCATATTATTCGCGGAGATGATCATCTGAACAATACCCCCCGGCAGATTAATATTCTCAAAGCCATGGGGGCAGACATTCCTGAATATGCCCATCTGCCCATGATACTGGATGAGAAGGGCGCCAAGCTGTCCAAGCGTCATGGGGCGGCTAATCTGCTCAATTACCGGGAGGAAGGTTATCTGCCCGAAGCCCTGCTTAACTATCTGGTGCGTCTGGGATGGTCGCATGGGGATCAGGAGATATTCTCCATAGAAGAAATGACCGAACTGTTTGAGCTGGATGATATTAATAAATCGGCATCATCTATTAACCCGGACAAACTGCTCTGGTTAAACCAGCATTATATTAAGGAAGGTGATCCTGAGCATGTTGCTGAGCACCTGGCCTGGCATATGCAGCGGCTGGGCATAGATACGGCTAACGGTCCGGCTTTAAGTGCTGTCGTAACGGCTCTGTCAGAACGCTCTAAAACCTTAGTGGAAATGGCACAGAGCAGCCGGTATTTTTATGAGGACTTTGATGAGTTTGATGAAAAAGCCGCTAAAAAGAATTTAAAAGCCGGTGCCCTGGAGCCATTGCAGGTGATGCTAGAACGATTCAGTGCAGCCTCTGAATGGAACGGCGAAGTGCTGCATCAGATTGTTCTGGA
>JALTKC010000584.1:1768-2167 GCA_027076245.1 Gammaproteobacteria bacterium | reverse complement strand
GACAAAGGGTGGTACGCCATACATCTGCCCCAGGTGATTCAGGGTTCTATTCAACATAAAGAATCCCACGCCCAGCAATAAACCAATCAATACCCTTTGCCCCGTATCACCACTGCGAGGAGATCCAAAAACAAATGGCATGGCAATCAATAACATCACCAAACTGGACAGCGGGGTCATGACCTTTATCCAGAAAGCCAGTTTAAAATGTGAGGCATCCAGATCATTATCCTGTAAGTAGCGACTATATCGATATAATTCGAGGGACTGCATATTCTGCGGTTCCACACTGACAATATTAAAAATATCGGGGTTTAGCAAGTTATCCCATTGCAGGTTCTTATGTTGTAAACGCGTCACATAATCATCGGATATCACCGACTGGGTCACTTTTTTTAG
>JALTKC010000584.1:0-1758 GCA_027076245.1 Gammaproteobacteria bacterium | reverse complement strand
GCATATCTGGATAGACTCGTCCAACATGAATATATCTTTCACCGTCCCTGGCCCAAAAACCGTGCTGATCTCCCAGGGTTATTTTCTGCTTTAATGCACTGGCTTTAATGGTCTGTGCCTTGCGTTCACTGGCTGGCACCAGTACTTCACCAAAAAAGGCAATAACAATCACCAGAATCAGCCCGGCACGCAGAACTGAACGCACAATCCGACTAATGGATATACCTGCTGCCCGCATGGAAATCAGTTCACTATTGGATGCCAGTGTTCCCAGAGACAATAAACTACCCAGTAATACAGCCGTCGGAAAAAGATCATAAATATGCCGGGGCATACTGAGCACAACAAAATAGATGGCATCTGGCCAGCCATAAGTACCCCGTCCCACATTATTGGCTTCATCAATAAAGTCCACAAAGGACAGCAATGACATCAGAATCAGTACAACCATAAATGTGCCAGTTATTACTGTTCGGCTAATATAACGATCCAGAATTCTCATGCTTTTTTCCGCAACTGTCTGTTCCAGAAGGCTTTAAAGCCACCATAACGCCTGATTAACAAGAAAATAATCAGTAGAATACTGAAACTATGTATCCACCACATACCTAACCACTGTGGCACCTTCTGATGCTCTACCCAGTTTTGCGCTATCCCCACCAGATTGGAATAAATAAGATAGATAAAAATGGCTACCGCCAGCTTGGAATAACGCCCCTTACGGGGTGTGGTATAACTTAATGGCAGGGCCAATATTGCCAGGAAAAAGGTTACCAATGGCAGGGTAAAACGCCATTGCAACTCAGCTCTGTGCCAACGATTGTTAGAATTCCACAATTCCATCGTCGTTAAGGCCTCACTACTCACCTGTTTCTTTACTTTTTTATCTTCTGGTACATAAATGCCATGTTTTTTATAACGGGTGATCGTATAGTCCAGCTGCCCCGCCATGCCATCATAATATTGGCCATCAACGAAAACGAGAAAGTCCCGCCCCTGTTCATCCTGATACCTGTGTAGCTGATCAGCTGTTTCTATGGCATTGGAACCCGGCTTACTTTGTCGCAGGAATACGCCTTCCATATTGCGCCCATTCCGTGAACGCTTTTCCATAAACATAATCGCCTTTTCTGTTTTATTAAACTGCCCGGCAATCAAACCGGAAAGTTCTGAACGGCTTTCCACTTCGGCCATAAACTGATCGGCCTGCCTTGCACTCCAGGGCTGTACAAACAGGGTTAACAGCATGACCATGAGTGTAATCGGGATAACCACCAGCATGAGGGCACGATATAAATCCATTAAACTGATGCCACAGGCACTCATTGCACTGATTTCATTATCCTTGTACAAGCGACTAAAGCTTAGCAGGACCCCCAGATACAGAGCCAATGGGCCAGTGGAAATAAAATAACGCAGGCCGGTCATGGACAACAGGGGGAAAACTGCATCTGCAGGAATCAGCCCATTGGCCACCTTACCCAGCAAATTTGCCAGCGTACTGCTAATTAAAATTAATACCAGTACCAGGGTAACGGCTAACCAGGTCAGTAACAGCTCTTTGGCAATATACCTGTCCAAAATGGAAAAATATCGTTGTGTCATAAATTCAATTCAGTTTTTATAGGGGCCAAACCCCTGATTAGCTGTAAGAATATCTTAAAAAAAATCATTATGATTCAATCATCTTGGTATTGCAGTTACAAAAAAACCGGATAAGTGATAATTTTTTCCATTTTAAGACGATTTAATAAACTT
>JALTKC010000583.1 GCA_027076245.1 Gammaproteobacteria bacterium | reverse complement strand
GAGAAAATATTCAGCAGGTGGCGGCGGATTTGCTGTGTAAATATGGTATGAAAGTGGTGGTGTCCGTACCAGAGGGTGAAAAAATGGCTAAAAGAACCCTTAATGAGCGGCTGGGTATTGTTAATGGGATTTCTATATTAGGTACCAGTGGTATTGTACATCCGTGGTCAACAGCGGCTTTTCGTTCCAGTGTTATTCAGTCCATTGAGGTTGCAGTGAAGCAACAGCAACAAACTATTGTGCTGACGACTGGAGGGCGTACAGAAAAATTTGTGATACGTGAATTGCCTGACTTACCATCGGTTTGTTTTGTACAAATGGGGGATTTTCTAAAAGTAGCACTGGATACCTGTGTTAATAATGGTATCAGACAGATTATTATTGGTGCCATGGTGGGCAAACTGGCTAAAATGGCACAGGGTGAAAGCATTACTCATGCTAGAAAAAATCCGGTTAATATGACTCTGGTGGCAGACATTGCCAGAGCGGCCGGTGCGCCAGAAGATGTTGTTGAAGACATTTCCCGGGCCGATACAGCCAGGTATGCCAGTGAGCAAATGATACAGCTGGGGCTGATTGATGAATTTTATTATCATCTGGCCAGAAGAGTCAGAAAAACTCTGCTGGATAAATATGAGCATCAATTTACTTTAAAAATTATGATCTGTGATTTTGAAGGTAATAAACGTTTTGAGCTGGATAGTGAGTGAGTAACATGACAGACAGCAGCAAACAGGATACCGGCTTTTTTTCCGGACATTGTCATATTATCGGTGTGCTGGATAATGCTATGCAGGGGCTGGCGGAGACAGAGCAGCAATTACTCAGACAGGCTGAACTGGTAATTGCAGGCAGGCGAACCATGCAGTTATTTCATAATGACTTCCGTACAGATGCTGAACGTATGGATTTAACCGGGCAATTGACACGCTTACCAGACATAATAAAGACGGCTCTGAAACAAAACAGACGAGTAATTGTCCTGGCAACCGGAGATCCCCTTTGTCATGGTATCGGGGCTTTTTTAAGTAAAAAAATACCTCATAATCTTTTGCAGATTCATCCAAACTTATCAATGGTGCAAGTTGCTTTTTCACGTCTGGGTAAAGCTTGGCAAACAGCCAGAATATGCTCTGTGCATACTGCAGATGTCGGAGAGTGGACTGTTGACAGTGGTATGGAACATGGTCTTTATGGTTTGTTGATGGATATTGTTCAGCATGATATTCTTGCTGTTTATACTTCACCGGATAACAGCCCGGAACGTATTGCAAAAATGATGCAGTTGGAAAACCTGGATGAACAGTTTGAACTATCAGTATTTGAATGCTTGTTGCAGACTGCTGAACGGTTCACTACGGGCCTGTCTGTTAAGGAGGTTGCTGAAGGCCACTACAAACAACCTAACCTGTTAGTGATAGAACGAATTAAGCCCCCGATAATACAGCCACTGTTTGGTCATGAGGATCACTTTTATGAGCAAAGGAAACCAGACAAAGGGCTGATTACGCGACGGGATATCAGAGCCGTAGTGCTGGCAAAAATGCAACTGCATAAGCAAAGTATTGTCTGGGATATTGGTGCTGGTTCAGGCTCGGTCGGGCTTGAAGCTGCTTCTTTATGTCAGCAGGGTTATGTTTTTGCAATTGAAAAAAATTGTAATGATCTGGCATTAATTCATAAAAATAGAAAAAAAATGCAGCTTCATAATTATTCAATAGAGTGTGCTAAAGCACCGGAAAAAATGGTGCACTGGCCAGATCCGGATGCCGTATTTATTGGCGGATCAGCCGGGCAGCTGGAAGCAGTTATTGAACTGGTTTGTGACAAAATAAAAGCTAACGGTATTCTTGTTATGAATTTTATTACTCTGGAAAACCTCTATGAAGCGCTGGACATAATGAAAAAATATGGTTTTTCATGGCAGTTGACACAAATTCAGGCTGCTCATAGTCAGCCTATTTTAAATATGAACCGTCTACAGGCAGATAATCCGGTCTGGATTGTATCTGCGACCATTGGCGAAAATAATCAATAATATCAAACCATCAGGATTTACATTAATTTATGGCAAATAAAGAAACAGGAAAACTAATTGCGGCCTCTCTGGGGCCTGGTGATCCAGGTTTGATCACCAGAGAAGCCTGGGCTGTACTGAACAGTCATAGTCAATGGCTG
>JALTKC010000582.1 GCA_027076245.1 Gammaproteobacteria bacterium | reverse complement strand
GTTTGAAGGGAGGGATGCAGCCGGAAAAGGCGGTGCTATTAAACGTATCCTGGAGAGAACCAGTCCTCGGATTTTTCGGGTTAATGCCCTGCCGACACCGGATGAACGTCAGAAAACTCAGCTTTACCTGCAGCGTTATATTGAACGCTTTCCAGCGGCAGGAGAAGTGATTCTGTTTGACCGGAGCTGGTATAACCGGGCAAATGTAGAGCCGGTTATGGGCTTTTGCACTAAAAAACAGTATGAACGTTTTTTAATGAATGTGCCCAATTTCGAAAATTATCTTATTAAAGACGGTATTATTCTCATTAAATACTGGTTTGAAGTCAGTATGGAGGAGCAGACCCGGCGCTTTAAAAACCGCATAACCGACCCGCGTAAACAATGGAAACTCAGTCCTATGGATCTGGAGTCGCACCGCCGCTGGTATGATTATTCCAGAACCCGCGACAGAATGTTTGAGGCTACGGATACACCCTGGGCACCCTGGCATGTTATTAATGGCGATAATAAAAAAAGAGCCCGCTTAAACTGTATTGCCCACTTGCTCTCACAGATCCCTTATAAAAAAATTAAACGTAAAAAACCCAAACTACCGCCCCGTCAGGACAGTAAGGGTTATAAGGAGCCTGATTATCCCTATAAATGGGTTCCGGAAAAATATTAGCGGTTATTTCAGAGCCGTAGGTTTTTATACGGAACATGATATACTCATAAGCAACTGAGCATTTAATAAGTTTCCCGGGAGGATTAACTATGTCTCTAAATGGTGTCTGGTCACTGGAAATAGCAGGAATATATGGATGGGAAAGGGTTTCCACTGTTTTTATGGAAGACGGCCGTTATCTTGGCGGCGGTGCAACGCATTTTTCCCAGGGACGTTATTATGTTGATGGAAAAAAAATTAAAATTAAAATTCATATGATACAGCATGGTCTGGAAAAGCGTACCGTTTTTGGCGAAAAAAGGTCAGAACTGTATACGGAAATAACGGCCAAACGAAAGGGCAATACCATTCAGGGTAAAGCACGCCTCAAAGATGCCAAATCCGATGCGCCTAAATATACGGTTCGTATGGTACGGCAAATGGATCTGATCCCGATAAAAGAATAGAACTTTTTAATCGAATTTTTATTATGAAACAATCCTTATCCGTTTTTTTCAGCCGCATGCGCGGTTCAGGAAAATGCGCCCCCCGTCATTCACTGAGCTGGATTTTCTGGTCCTGGGTCGGTTCTTTTCTGGGTATCCTGCTGGTGGGTACCGTCAATAAGCTGTTTGATATAAGCGTTACAGATAATATCTTTTTAATCGGCTCGTTTGGCGCATCGGCGGTATTAATTTATGGTACGCCGCACGTCCCTTACGCGCAGCCCAGGAACCTTATTGGCGGGCATTTTATTTCTGCCTTAACCGGCGTAGCCGTTGTGCAGTTTCTCCCCATCCCGATAGAGTTTCAGGCGGCACTGGCAGTATCCCTGGCCATTGTCTTTATGCACCTGACCCGAACCATCCATCCTCCGGGTGGTGCCAGTTCCCTGATAGCCGTTATAGGCAGTGCCAAAGTACATGCTCTGGGCTTTGGTTATGCCTTTGCGCCGGTACTGTCCGGGGCCTTATTAATGCTTGTGGTGGCTCTGGTGGTTAATAATATTCGCCATGATGAAGAGCGTCATTATCCGCGCTGTTGGTGGTAGATTCGGGTTATTGATATGCGTTTTGGAATTGATCTGGGCGGCACAAAAACAGAAATCATTGCCCTGGATGATGCTGGTAAAGAACAGTACCGGAAGCGAGTCAATACCCCGCAGGGTGATTATCCACAAACCCTGCAGGCCATAGTGGATCTTATTGCTTCAGCCCGTCAGACTGTCGCAGCGGCTGAATATACCGTGGGTATTGGTATCCCGGGTGCCATGTCTCTTAAAACCGGGCGGGTCAAAAATGCCAATTCTGTCTGGCTGATTGGCGAACCGCTCAAAGAGGATCTGGAGCAGCAACTGGGTCAGGAGGTACGCATCAATAACGATGCCAACTGCCTGACGGTATCGGAAGCCACAGACGGTGCGGCGGCCGGTGCGCCGGTAGTCTTTGGGGTGATTATCGGCACCGGTACCGGAGGCGGTATCGCCATTAATCAACAGGTGATCACCGGAGTTAATGCCATTGCCGGTGAATGGGG
>JALTKC010000581.1 GCA_027076245.1 Gammaproteobacteria bacterium | reverse complement strand
TGAAACAGCGGAGCGTATTACCGAAGATCTGGCGGATTTATTCCGCATGTTATTTAAATCCGACCATGAAATGATCCCCTGGTCCAGAGAGCTGGACTTATGTCAGCGTTATATTGAAATTGAAAAACAGCGTCTGGGTGAGCGTCTGCATATCAGCTGGCAGGTTAAAAGTGTTCCCTCAGATGCTATGGTTCCGGCCCTGTTATTACAGCCTTTACTGGAAAATGCCATATTTCATGGGATTGAGCCGGAAATAAACGGCGGAGAGATAAAGGTCATCGGCCAGTTCAGAAACCGGCAGCTGGTACTGACGGTGCAGAATACCAATAGTCAGAATCTGGTGCATCGCCAGGGTAATAAGATGGCTCTGGATAATATTCGTGAGCGTCTAATCACCCATTATGACGGCCAGGCACGGCTGGCCTGCCATGAGGAAGATGATATTTATTATGTCAAACTGACCATCCCTTACATTAAAAATGACAAAAAGGACGTCAAATGAAAATTTTAATTGTGGATGATGAACCGCTGGCCAGAGAACGTTTAACAATGCTCTGTCAGGAAATTGATAAAAAGTTTGAATTATCAGAAGCACAGAACGGCCTGCAGGCAGTAGAAACGGTAAACCAGTACGAACCGGATGTGGTACTGATGGACATCCGTATGCCGGGCATGAGCGGGCTGGAAGCGGCTCAGCATTTAATGACCATGGACAATCCTCCGGCCATTATTTTTACCACCGCTTATGATGAATATGCTCTGCAGGCCTTTGAAGCCCAGGCTGTGGACTACCTGCTTAAGCCGATCCGTAAGGACAAACTGCAGCAGGCTCTGGAAAAAGGTGCCCGTCTGAACAAACTGCAACTGGAATATATTGGTCAGCAAAACCGGGAAGTGCCGCTGCGTACTCACATCAGCGCCCAGGTGGCTGGTTCTCTGTTGTTAATACCTGTAGCGGATATCCTTTGCTTTCTGGCGGATCATAAATACATTACCGTTAAATATCTTAAAGACGGGCAGGTGGTGGAAACTATTATTGAAGATACCCTAAAGTCACTGGAAGAGGAATTTGCTGATCAGTTTATCCGCATTCACCGTAATGCACTGGTGTGCAAAAACCGTATTGAAGGCCTGCATAAACAGCCCGATGGCCGAACTCTGTTAACACTCTTACAACTGGATGAGGGTCTGGAAGTCAGCCGCCGGCATCAGTCCGCTGTCCGTAAACTGATTAAAGGTCAATAACTGCTACTTCGGCCTGGCTCCTCTGAGTACCGCCAGTGCCTCATCAATGGCATCATCCAGTGTTCCGCCAAACAAAGAAGGGGTGGTAACACCCACAATATTATTAACCAGTGGCTGTCCCCTGTGATCCACCAGTACGGTGGTGGGAAACAGTCGTACCTTATACCTTTGAGCAAAGGCTTCGGCACTGATCCGCCGGCCAGAAAAGTCAATTATATCCTTGCCGTCACTAACATAAAACTGACGCAGAATCACCTTGTCAGTATAATCACCTGAAATAATCATAGGGATCAGGAAGTCTTCTTTTAACAGGTGGCAGAAAGGACAGTCTTCAGTACCAAACATAATTAAAATGGGCAGCCGCTGTTGTTCAGACAGTTTAGCTTCCTGTCTGACATCGCTGATGGAAAGTAGTTCCGGCCTGCTGTTGTCTGCCTGAGCGGTATTGTTATTCCCAAAGACAAACAGAAGCAGCAGGAAACAGAGTGCCTGTATGGGCAGATAGTGTTTATAATCAAATGCTTTCATGATTCAAGTATAGCCGGAAAGTGATTAAAATAGGAGAATTTACCGGCCATTTGCTACAATAAGTTTCTTAATGACAGACAGGTATTTAAATACTTCAGTAGGAAGGATTTATGATAATAAAACATGGCAGATAATTCTTTAGCCGGAATTAAGGTTCTGGTCAGCAGGCCGGCACATCAGGCACAGACACTTTGTGATATGATAACTCAACACGGCGGCCGGCCGTTGCGGCTGCCGGTGATTGAAATTGTGCCGCTGAACCATTCATTGCAGGCATTAATTAAAAAACTGGACAGCTACGATTTTGCCGTGTTTATCAGCCCCAATGCGGTACGGTTTGGTCTGCAGGCCATTCTTGCCCGGGGAAAAATACCTGATAAACTTAAACTGGTTACCATTGGGCAGGCCAGTGCCCGTAAGTTGCTGGTGCTCAGCGGCCGAAAAGCAGATATTGTGCCTCAGGGGCAGTATAATAGTGAAACCCTGCTTGCCCATAGCGAACTGCAGCAGGATAAGGTAAAACAGAAAAAAGTGATTATATTTCGCGGCAATGGCGGTCGGGAACTGCTGGCCGATGAACTGCGGCACCGGGGTGCTGAGGTTATTTATGCCGAAGTTTACCAGCGTGTACTGCCAGACTATTCAGATACTGAATTTAGCCAAATATGGTCGCAGCAGGTGGATATTATCACCCTGACCAGTAATGAAGCTCTGGGCAATTTACTGACCCTGTGCAAACAGCATCTGGATAAAGCGCAGTTACAGAAATTATGGCAGATTCCGTTGGTAGTGGTCACAGAAAAAATGTCCCGTGCCGCTCGTGATGCCGGCTTTAGGGATGATATATTAATAGCAGAAAAAGCATCCGATAAAGCACTGTTTGATGCAGTGCTTAAATGGCTTTCGAACAATAAATTAAGTTAGCCATACTGCCTCCCCCTTCTTCAGAAGGGGGATTGAGGGGGTTGCAAGGCAAGGTCCTGAACAAGCCCTAAAAAAACATAAAAACCAAGAGAACAGGTATGGAAAAACAAATGGTCCAACAGGCAGATAAGAATACGCAAGCGGAACAGGAAAGCGCTGAAACAGAGCAGAAAAAATCAGGCTCAGGCGCTGCATCAGCATTTATTTTTCTGGCCCTGGTTATTTCACTGGCCGCCGCAGGTATTACTTTTTTACTGTCTCAAAAGCTCGAACAGATGCGTGCAGAAGTCACTCAACAGCAGGAAAATATCCGCAATAACCTGTCTCAGCTCAGCACTAAAGTCAGTGGTGATATGCAGGCCAGCCTGATGAACCTGACGGACAAAATGGCCAGGGTCAGTTCCGATCAACAGCAGTTTCAGACTCAGGTATCACAGCAGCAGCAGGTAACGGAAGCCCTGTCTAAAAAAATGGAAGTCAGCAATCAGCAAATGTTGCAGTCAATTGAAGTGCTGTTTAAACAGAAAGGTCGGGAACGCATTGGCTGGATACTGGAAGAAGTTGAGTATTTATTGCTGGTGGCCAATCACAGCCTGAAACTGCAGCATAATGTCGCTACAGCCATAGCGGCACTGGAAGCCGCCGATGCCCGTTTACTGGATACCGGCGATCCGGGCACCATTGAAACCAGAACTCAGATCCGTGATGAAATCCAGACCCTTAAAGCCCTGCAACAGCCGGATATTGTCGGCATGTCAGCCAGCCTGGCCAGTATTATCAAAGTCGTACCGCAACTGCCCATTAAATATTCCCAGATTGACAGTAAAAAGAAAGTGGCTGATCTGGTGGAGAAAAAAGCCGCAGAGGATAAGGTTACTGTGGAACAGGCCAGCAGGGCCTTTTTAAAAGAACTGCGTAGTCTGGTAGTATTTCGCAAGCTGGATGAAAAACCCAAACCCCTGATGACCCCTAATGAACAGTTCTTTTTGCAGCAGAATCTGCAGCTCAAACTGGAAACGGCCCGCAGAGCCCTGTTAATGGGCCAGCAGAATCTGTTCAGTGACAGTCTGCAGGAAGCGGTTAAGTGGCTGCAGGCGTATTTTGATACTGAGGTGCCCAGAGTCAGTCAGACCATAAATGAGCTGACTGATCTGCAGAAAATGCAGATCACCGGTACCATGCCGGACATATCCGGCTCCATAAAACTGTTGCGCAGTTATCAGAAAGAACTTGAAAAACAGCAAGAGGGCAACTCATGATCAGACTGTTGTTTTATGCTCTGCTGTTTCTTATTGCGGCGGCCTATATTGCCTTACTGGCCAAAGAAGATCCGGGCTACGCTCTGCTGAGCAGGGGTGACTGGAGTGTGGAAGGCACCCTGGTATTCTTAATCAGTGTTCTGAGTGCAATCATTGCCGGTATTCTACTGCTGGTCTATCTGCTGGTTAAAACCATCAAGTTTCCCGGCAAGGTATCGAGCTGGGCGCATAACCGTAATACCATAAAGGCTATCCAGAACTGTAACCGCGGCTATATAGAACTGGCCGAAGGCAACTGGAGGGAAGCGGAAAAGCATCTGCGCAAAAGTGCCAACAGCAGCGGCATGCCCATTTTAAATTATCTGGCTGCTGCACGAGCGGCACAGGAAGAAGGCGATCAGCGCCGACGTGATAATTACCTGCTGCAGGCGCACAAAAGCGATCCCAGTGCAGATATTGCCATTGGCCTCACCCAGGCTGAACTGCAGATAAAAGATGGTCAGCCCGAACAGGCTCTGGCCACTTTAATGCATCTGAGAACCGTGGCACCAAAACATAAACAGATGTTAAAAATGCTGTTTTCCGTTTACCAGCAGCTTAATAGCTGGAAAGATCTGGAAGAGCTTCTTCCGGAACTGAAAAAGAACCATATTTTTGAACCCCACCTGATCAACAAGTTTGAAAAATCCCTTATTCAGCAGCTGATGAAACAGGCGCTGCAGGAAAAAAATCTGGGTGAACTCAAAGCATTATGGAAACGTCTGCCCAAACAGACCCAGAATGAACCGGACATGATTTATTTCTACTGCCAGTTATTGCTGTCGGTCGGCGAGGAAGAAGAAGCCATTGAACTGATCAAGGAAGGCATCAAACATCACTGGTATGCACCGCTGTTATTGCTTTATGGTCAGGCCAGAGAAAAAGACGTTGCCAAACAACTGGAAACCGCCGAATCCTGGCTCAGCGATAACGGCCGGAGTGCCGAACTGCTGCTGACCCTGGGCCGCTTAAGTATCTATAACCAGCTATGGGGCAAGGCCAGAGACTACCTGCTTGAAAGCATCAAGGTATCCCCCAGCACCGAAGCCTGGCAGGTACTGGGCGAACTCTATGAACAACAACTTGATGATTCCGTAGAAGCCATGAACTGCTACCGTGAAGGTCTGCTGCTCAGTTCAGATTGCCGCGAAGCCTCCCGACTGGAAGACAATTCAGGCGTTAGAGAAGCCCTGCCGTATAATTAGTGTGCATTCATTAGTTGAATCAAGTTGTTTGAAGACACCCACTAAATAAAGGTTAAAATATCAGGTATAAACTATACAAGTCCTGTATTACTCAATGGTTTGTTGTAATGCAATATGCAGTATTATAAAAAAGTAGATAGACCGAATTGTTATTTTATAATATTTAAGATTCAGGATATTAAACCTTTCAGGCTACAAAATGGAGATGTCGATGAAACTTGAAGAATACCTGGCCATGAGAGCCAATCTTGTGTTCTTCGGTGATGAAGACCAAAAAGGAAGCGTAAAGTACAATATTAAGTGGTATTCGAAGCGACATCCCTGGTATCGAGTTGCTTACAGGGTATCCGGACTGCTCTTATTAATTATGGCATTTGTTCTTCCGCTCTGGGTTACTTCCGGAGAATCTGGTCTTGCTCTCCTGTCTGGCTTCGGAACCTTTGTAGTATCACTTTCCACGTTCTATTCATTCAAGCAGGCATGGTCGGGTTATTATCTTGCTCAGTACAACCTGGAAGTGCTTATGGATCTATATGAGGAAAAAATTCAAAGAGCCACACTCATGGCAGCAGATGGCGAAGCAAAGGCAGTAGAATTAGCAGTCAATGCTACCGAAGATGTAATGAAATCTTCGGCAGAGGTGATTAATGCAGAAACAAAAGGCTACTTTGCAAGCATCAAATTACCTTCGTTTCTCTCCGGCATTAAGTCTAAATGATATGGTAATCCCCCTGAAAAATAATTCTTTTCATAATAATTTTTCCACAAATAATTAGTGTCAGAATTTTTTACAAATATTTACTTCTTCCATCAGAGAATTTTTTGTTTTTTCAATTTCATCAATAACTTGCAAATTCAGGCGTATTTTATGCTTCTTATAACCTGTGCTAAACAAACAAAATATTATAAGGAGTAATGACAATGAAAATACAAAACGTTATAACAGTCACAGCCCTTTTAATGGCAGGCATAGTGAATGCCACTCCAATTCAGTGGTCCTCTGCGATCGGTGGAAATGATCACTATTATGAGTTTGTTGATGATATGTTTAACTTGAAAACCTGGGCGGGAGCATTCAATGAGGCAGCATTAAGATCATATAATGGCATGAATGGTTACCTGGCAACGATTACTTCCCAAAGTGAGCAAGACTTTCTCAACGATGTATTCTCCAATGTAAGTAGTGATGGATGGATCGGCGGTTCGGATGCTGATGAGGAAGGTGTCTGGAAATGGATGGCCGGTCCTGAGGCTGGAATGCGGATCAGTATTGAGGCAGGTGATGGATTTGGGTTTTCTGCATGGAAAAGTGGGGAACCTAATAATAACATGGGTAATGAGGATTATCTTGTCTTCGGCTGGACGGACGATCTCTGGAATGACGATAATGGAAGTAATAAAAAAGCCTATCTGGTGGAATATAGTGCGCCTGAACAAGGGGGTAGTGGCATACCCGAACCTGCCACATTATTCTTGCTGAGCGCCGGTCTGATCAGTCTCGAGTACCAACGTCGCAAGGTTGCCTAAATACTGAGTGTGTTAGGCTGAGCAGAAGTGGAATTTTTTTATAATGGGTCTGGTTTATAGTTTGTAGATAAAAAAGAAGGAAAAAAGCTGTACGTGAGTTAAGGTGGAAATAAAATGCGTATGTTACTGATAGCATGAGATATATGAGCTTTTATACAGCCATTTTTTCACCCTCTTTAATATTTTGTTTGCATCTTTAAGCCAGGCTAATATTGTTCGAAAAAAACCTTTTAAGATCAGGTTTAAGCTTTACTGATCCTTGGCAAAATCAAAGGCATCATAATAAAACTGTTCTTTTCTCATGCCTTTGTCCTGAAAACTGCTTTCAGCGGCTTTGATCATGGCTGGTGGGCCGCAGGCGTAGATGTCAAAAATGGACAGGTCATCAAAATGACTCAGTACGGCATCGTGGACATAACCGGTTCGGCCGTTCCAGCGGTCATCGGCTTCAGACAGTACGGGGATAAAATGAATATTATCGTGTTCGGCGGCCCATTGTTCGGCCAGTTCACGCATATACAGATCGCCTTCGGTGCGAACCCCCCAGTAAAGATAAATGGGGCGGGTGTCCTGTTCTGACAGGATGTGTTCAATAATGCCTTTCAAAGGTGCAAAGCCGGTACCGCCGGCGATCATGAGTATTTCATCACGGGCATCTTCCCGGTAAAAGAAACTGCCGTGGGGGCCTTCAATACGCAGCAGGTCTTTGGGCTGCATGGTATTGAATACTCTGGAGGTAAACTGCCCGCCTTCCACCAGGCGGATATGCAGTTCCAGAAACTCATCATTATGTGGCGCATTGGCAATGGAAAAACTGCGGTGCCGACCGTCTTCCAGCAGAATATCAATATACTGTCCTGGCAGAAACTGCAGCCGTTCAGAGGCGGGCAGTTTAATCAGCAGCTGCATAACATCATCTGCCAGACGGTTCATTTCCTGGACACGGCAGGGCAGGGTCTTGATTTCAACGGCCTGACCCAGATCCACTTCCTCAACCTCAATGACCAGTTCGGAATCCGGCTTTGCTTCGCAGAACAGTGCCAGATTCTGTTCTACATCGCTGTCTTCCAGTGCAATTGGCGGTTCGTCATAGGATACGCTGCCCTGCAGGATTTTACCTTTACAGGCACCGCAGGCGCCGTTTCGACAACCATAGCGCAGGTTAACCCCCTGCCGTAATGCGGCATCCAGAACCGTTTCGCCGGATTCAACATAAAACTGATGTTCACTGGGTTGTATTTGTACACGATGACGCATAGCGGACCTCTATAATTATTACTGATATCCTGCTATTTTCCTGTGTAGCTCAGGCATAGCCCTATGATTCTAATGAAAATAAGGGATATAAGCAGGATGCAAGAATATATCTCATTTTGGATAGGATGAAAAGAATAAGCGGTAAAAAATAAAGAAAAAAATCCCCGGGACGCCAATACAGCTATAACTTAAGGCATTACCAGGGAATAAATTCTGTTATCAGGAGTCTGTTATGGAAACTGCACTGAAGGGTGTTAATAATTTAAATGAATTAAACAGCTTAACAAGTGACTTGAATCAGTCAATGCTGAAAAACAATCTGAATCCTTATAAGGGGGCAGTCAGAAAGGAGTCAACTTCCGGCGATGCTTTATCTATTGGCATAATGACTCCGGAAAAAACCCAGGCTATTTTAAACCGCGAACTGGCAGACAAGCTGGAACAACGCTTTAAGGAGGAAGGGATTGATCTTAAAGGGCTGAAAGCTGAAGATTTTACGCCGCAAAAAGTGTCTGAGCGGATTATGAATTTTGTATCCGGGCGTGTGCTGTCGGAACAGGACAGTGAAAAACAGCAGGAACTGATGCAGCAGGCGCGGGACGGAGTTGAACAGGGTTTTGCTGAAGCCAGAGACATTCTGGACAGTCTTAGTGTGCTTAACGGTAAAGTTAAGGATGATGTGGACAAGACCTATGATCTGATCCAGCAGGGGCTGGACAAACTGAACCAGCAGATTAACAGCCAGGGTGATAAAGATAACGACGGGGATAAGGAAAGCCAGGAAACGGATGCTGAAGCAAAAGTTGAAGCAAGTGGACAGTTATC
>JALTKC010000580.1:1834-2186 GCA_027076245.1 Gammaproteobacteria bacterium | reverse complement strand
TTAAGCTTCTGGCCGATGTCATTGACGGGGTGAAATTCGTTGATGGCGAAAAACAGGAAACTGAAAAACGGGATAATGAAGACAGAATATTAGCCTGATCTTAAACACCAGATTTGACTATAACTCTCACTAACCCAGGTGATTAGTTTATTTGCTAACTTTAACAGATGAGGATAATTGCGGTTTTTCGTCGGATGCTTTAATGGAGACCTGCTGCAAGTCCTTTTTACCCAGTATTTCACCCAGGGCAAAGCGGGAAACAAAGTGGATATAATCCCTGTTCAGTTTACGGGGTGTATACATCAAAATATTCTGCATGGGCTGGTCTTCGTACAGAATATCTTTACTGTCC
>JALTKC010000580.1:0-1824 GCA_027076245.1 Gammaproteobacteria bacterium | reverse complement strand
GTTTCGGAAAATCAATAATAGCGATTAATTTATAAGGCTTACCGGTCACGGAAAATGTCAGGCGCTGGTTGCTTTCTAGCAGGGGGACCAGATATAAATCTTCACCTATGGCCTCATATAAGCGGGATAACTGCTGAAAATATTCAAGCGGAGGCCATACCTGCCCCTTTTCCTCATTTTTAATCGTCATGCCTGTTATTAATTATCATCCAGCAATACCGCCGTACCACTGGGTTTATTGCGGACATTTCTGACTTTTGACAGTGTTTTTAAATTACTGTCCTTAACAGATAATAACTTATCTGACTGTACCCGGTTAAGTACAACTTCCACCAGTGTGGTGGTATTAGGATAGAGAAAACTGATGCCTTCTGTTTTAGTTTGACCATCATAAACAATAAAATAGGATTTTTCATAACGGATATTGCTTATAGATGAAACAGCTTCAATATCAAACACCAGCATCAGCTTACGTTTTTTTAATTGATTAAACATACGCCGGGTATTGGTATAATTAAGCATTAATACCCGGCAGGAATCATCGGCTGAGTGTTTGTAAAATTTATTTTCATATTCATTAAACTGTTCAGTTAAATCCCGTATGGTATTCCCCTGCTGATCACGCACATAAAAATCGATATAGAAATCATCTACAGCCAGCCCGGTATCATCACGTACCTTAAAAAAGAACTGCTGGTATTTTTTTTTGTAATTTCTTTCTGAAGCTTTGTAATTTTTTTCAGAGATATCATTAAACTCACTGAACAATTGATTATAAGCATCCAGAGTATCCACATTCAGTGCTTTTAAAATCAGATTTCTGGGGCCTGTTTGAGAGATAAAGTCCGGGCGTTTTACATCCAGAATAGAACCGTGGTTCAGGCCTTTAAATACCGCAAAGGGTATGGCTGAAAACTTTTTTTCTTCCCGCCAGCTAATATGGGCGGGTTTATTGGTTTTATTAAAAAACACCTTACATTTACGGGTATTAAGAGACGTACCACAAATTCTGACAGTACCATCCGTACCGGCTTTTTTTCTGGCTTTTACAAATTTGGCCTGCAGTTCATCGGCATAATTGTAGCCAGCGGCAAACACAAAAGGCAGACAGCTATTGTCCAGGCTGCCCTCTTTATCCGCAGAAAAATAGTCTTCCGTATGCAGGTCAATTTCAGATAAATCCCACTGAAATGGACTGGCAGGCTCCAGTCCCTGCAGCACATGCTTACCGGATTCGAGAAAATCTTCTTTATGTGAATAGCTGTTAAAAAAGGTCGAACGGAATTTACCCAGAAATGACTGACCCATTTTAGCCAGATCTGACCCAAAATTAGCCGGAGCCAGCATAAGCAGTCGTTTAACAGGACAATCCAGTTTCAGTCCCTGCTCACGCTGCCGGGTACGCCTTAATACCAGCCAGGCTCGCACAACCAGAGCGCCGGTACTGTGACAGACGACATTAATACGCTCTGACTTATTGAACAGTCTGTTGTAGTCTGCTTCCAGTTTATCAGCAAAGTCCTTAAAGGTGGCTTCATCATCCATACTGGCATAATCAAGAAAAAACACATTGGCTTTTTTAAAACCGGCTTCTCTGACAAAAAAATCCCGCAAGTCCTTAAAGCTTTGCGGCCCGTCTGAATAACCATGAATAATTAATAGTTTCTCATCCTTTTTAATACTCATATGATGTTCTCCTTGATTGTGCGGTAAATTCCCCTCACCCTTCCCCTCTTCCCGGAGGGAACGAGAATGTTCTTCTAATTTAGGCTTTATGGGAATAATAGTCAATCAGTTGGGATTTTATGGCGTTTAATAAGTCAT
>JALTKC010000579.1 GCA_027076245.1 Gammaproteobacteria bacterium | reverse complement strand
TTTTCTCTTTATTTTGCATGCACTTATCAGTTAACTGGGAACCCGGCGGATCTGTGCGCCCAGTTGTAATAATTTTTCTTCAATACATTCATAACCACGGTCAATATGGTAAATACGTTCTACTATAGTATCACCTTCAGCAATTAAGCCTGCCAGTACCAGACTCGCTGAGGCTCTTAAATCCGTCGCCATGACCGGTGCGGCATAGAGTTTATCCACACCTTTAATGATTACGGTATTACCCTGCAGCTTAACATCTGCACCCATGCGCTGTAATTCCTGAATGTGCATAAAACGGTTTTCAAACACGGTTTCGACAATAGTTCCCGAGCTGTCTGCAATAGCATTAAGCACACAGAACTGAGCTTGCATATCTGTTGGGAAGGCCGGATAGGGTGCAGTACGTAAATCAATAGATTTTGGGCGCAGGCCTTTCATATCCAGGCTGATCCAGTCTTTCCCTGTAGTTACCTCAGCTCCGGATTCTGACAATTTTTCCAGCACTGCATCAAGATAATCCGGGCAGGTATCTTTAAGTTTGACCTTGCCGCCGGTTAATGCGGCGGCTACCAGGTAGGTTCCGGTTTCAATCCGATCGGGCATTACGTTATGTTTGGTGCCAGACAGTTTTTCCACACCTTCAATGGTGATTTTATCAGTACCGGCACCGCTGATTTTTGCCCCCATGGAATTTAAAAAGTTTGCCAGGTCAATAACTTCTGGTTCACGGGCGGCATTTTCAAGAATAGTAGTACCTTCAGCCAGGGTGGCTGCCATCAGCAGATTTTCAGTACCGGTGACCGTTACCAGATCCATCACAATTTTAGCGCCTTTCAGACGGTCTGCTCTGGCACGGATATAGCCGTTTTCAACCTTAATATCAGCACCCATGGCTTTAAGGCCTTTAATATGCTGATCCACCGGACGGGAACCAATTGCACAGCCGCCAGGCAAAGAAACTTCTGCTTCTCCATAATGAGCGACCAGAGGCCCCAGCACCAGAATCGATGCACGCATGGTTTTTACCAGTTCATACGGTGCGACATACTTGGATATGGTTCGGGTATCCACTTCCACATCGAGATGTTCAGTCACTGTAATGGAAACGCCCATTCGTCCCAGCAACTCCAGAGTCGTGGTAATATCATGCAGGTGTGGAACATTACCAATAACAGTCGCGTCATCGGCCAGCAAACAACCCATAATAATGGGCAATGCAGCATTTTTTGCTCCGGAAATCCGTATTTCCCCGTCCAGTCGCTGACCACCGGTTATAAAAAGTTTATCCATTCAGTAATACTATCTCTTTAAAAATCTTTCTGGATTTTTTGTATTTAATAAAACAGCCTATTTTACTCTTTATTGGCTCAGGAACCAATACAATGAAGGATTTAACAGCAAAAATCAGTCCAGCCACACTCTCTCTTCCGTAAAGCAGGCTTTAACCTAAAAAAATCCGCAAAAAAAAGCCCCGGCGATTTCTCGCTGGGGCTTTTCAGTACAGGCAACAATAAACGATAAACGTTTGAAATACTCTGAAGTTTTAACGCCTGGAGTACTCTTATCGTTTTGAGTATTGGGGACGCTTACGTGCTTTATGCAGACCAATTTTCTTACGTTCAACCTGACGGGCATCGCGGGTAACAAAGCCGGCTTTGCGTAGTGGGCTGCGCAAAGATTCGTCGTATTCAATCAGGGCACGGGTAATGCCGTGACGAATAGCACCGGCCTGACCAGTAATACCACCGCCGGAAACATTGACCTTAATGTCGAACTTGTCCAGCAGTTCGGTCAGTTCCAGAGGCTGGCGAACCACCATTCTGGAGGTTTCGCGACCGAAGAATACTTCGATTGGACGGTTGTTAATGGTAATTTCGCCTTTGCCCGGACGCAGATAAACGCGTGCGGAAGAACTTTTACGGCGACCTGTTGCATAGTATTGAGTAGTCATAATTCTTCTGTTCCTGCGATTAAACTTCTAATGTCTTAGGCTGTTGAGCAGTATGTGGATGCTCAGTACCGGCATAGACTTTCATTTTTTTATACATGGCACGACCCAGTGGATTTTTGGGCAGCATGCCTTTAACCGCTGTCTCAATAACACGCTCAGGTGCTCTTTCGATCAACTTGTCAAAACTGATACTCTTCAGACCACCGGGATAACCGGTATGGTGATGATAGATTTTATCTGTTCTTTTATTACCTGACACACGGACTTTTTCGGCATTGATTACAATTATGTAATCACCGGTATCCACATGAGGAGTGTATTCTGGTTTATGTTTACCACGAAGACGTCTGGCAATTTCTGTTGACAGACGTCCCAGGGTTTTGTTTTCAGCATCAACGATATACCAGTCGCGCTGTACGCTTTCTGGCTTCGCACTAAATGTCTTCATTTTACTGCGCCTGTGTTTTGTACCGTGCTTCCCTGAACAACTCACCAATTAAGTTTACCGGAAAACACATCTGTTTCAAAGAGCACGAGATTATACATGAGTTTATTAGTTTTAAAAAGTGTTTTTTGCAAAATAATTCGTGTAAATAATTTGGTGGATATAAATCCGTATCAGTTCAAAATGATAACGAAACTGATAATAACTAAACACTTTTTAAAAGCATTGGATTTGAGGGGGGGAAAAAAAAGAAGGCGCAACTAAGGGGGGGGGAGCTGCGCCCTTTTAAAAAAACCACCAAAGGAGGATGGAGGTATAAAATAACTGCTGTCACATCATGTGAACAGTAATCAGTTGCATAATAATATACTGATATACCCTATATTTGTCAATGTAGTTTTTAATAAAAAGTGCAATTTATGCTGAAATTTGGGTGAATTATAGGGGTTGTCTTACAAAAAGAGCTGTTAAGTGTTAAGTGTTAAGTGTTAAGTAAAAGCTTAGACTCTCTTAATCGAGGGTGTAAAAATAACTGTGTAAACGCTCTTGCTCTTCCTTAACGCTTAACACTTAGCACTTAACCCTGCTCTTCATCTCTTCAACATCAACCGTTCAACCCGTTCCCCTTTAACCAGATGCTGCTCAATAATATCATCGAGATCTTCCTCATCCACATAAGTGTACCAGGTTTCTTCCGGGTAGATGACAATAACGGGGCCTTCATTGCAGCGACCGAGGCAGCCGGCGCTGTTGATTCTTAGCTGGCCTTCGCCGTGGATACCCAGTTCCTTGCAGCGGTTTTTTACATATTTGCGCATTTGGCGGGCATTAAAACGCTGGCAGCAGGCGGAGCCGTCTTCGCGGTCGTTGGTGCAAAAGAATACGTGTCTGGAGTAATAGGACATTTTGATCAGGTTTCAGATTTTAAAGGCTGTTATAATAGCAGACTTTTAGACACTTTTTTGCTAATTATTAAAGCGGATTTTATTTTTGACTGTTCATAAAACCATTTCTCAGCTGGCTAACCAGTGTGTGCTGTGCGGATTGTGTCTGCCGCATTGTCCGACTTACCAGGTGTTTCATACAGAAAACGAGTCACCCAGAGGCCGGATATCGCTGTTTAAAGCACTTGCTGATGGTGACTTAAACTTAACAGACGAATTGTTTGAAACTCTGGATCATTGTCTGGGCTGCCGTGCCTGTGAGAATATGTGCCCTTCTGAAGTGAATTATTCAAAAATCAGTGATTTAAGCCGGCAGCAACTGGTACAGTCTATTCAGACCCAGCAGTCTGTTAAACAGAAAGTCGCGGAAACAGTCTTGCAGAGAGCTCCCCTTCGCTCACTGGCCCGACTGTCTAATCGACTTACGGGACAAAGCTCACTAAAACCGCACTACCCAGTTGATAATGCACTTGGGAAGGTGGCTCTGTTTACCGGCTGTACCGGTGAATTGTTTGAAACTCAGACACTGCTGGACGGGGTTCGGGTATTAAATGCCTGCGGTTATGAGGTGGTGGTGCCTGAAAATCAGCACTGCTGCGGAGCTATTAAACGCCGCCAGGGGGATCTGGACGGAATGTATGAACAGATCCATGATAATATTGAAAGCTTTAAACCTTACCTTAACGATTGTCAGGCCATTATCAGTTTAAATAATCACTGTTCCGGGCAACTAAAAGAATATGCCCACTTAATAATTGGTTCTGACAGCCATGAGCTTAATAACAGCCAGGCTATGACTGAGCATAGTTTTGATATTATTGCTTTTCTGGCTCAGATATTTGAACAGCACTGCCATGAGCCACACAGCCCTGACTTTTTACCACTTGAGCAGGACATTATAGTGCATACCTCCTGCAGCCTGAAAAATGTCCTGCATGAAGCTCCCTTACTGGAAAAAGTTTTGACTGTTATTCCCGGACTGAAAATAAACAGACTGGATACAAAGCTCTGTTGCGGAGCGGCCGGCAGTTACCGGCTGCGTTATCCTGATATTGCCGGGCAGCTGCTGGATAATAAATTACAGCAGATTATGGGATATAATAAGAGCAAGCTGCTGGTTTCTTCAAATCTGGGCTGTTCTCTGCATTATAAACAAGGGTTGAAAAAACAGGGGCAGGATATTGAGGTGGTGCATCCGGTGGGGTTGTTGGCGAGGCAGTTGAAGGGGCGTTGAGCGTTGAGCGTTGAGCGTTGAGCGTTGAGAAAGAGCTTAGAGTGTTAAGTGTTAAGTGTTAAGTGTTAAGTGTTAAGTGTTAAGTGTTAAGTGTTAAGTGTTAAGTAAAGAGCATAGTTTTTTGTAGAGAATTGTAAAGGGGTTGTATGGCTTTTGAGCGACATGAGAGGCAGTTTTCCGGGCTGGATCAGTTTTTGATTAATATTGATACTGGGGTGCGGACTTTGTTTGGGGCACCGGAGGTGACGGAGCGGGGGAATCCGGCGGATGGTCAGCCTGAGGGTGAATTGAGTGAGGCGGATCGTAAGCTGGCGGGCAGGCTGATGCGTATTAATCATGCCGGTGAAGTTTCGGCACAGGGGCTGTATCAGGGTCAGGCGCTGACGGCTGAGTTACCGGAGGTTCGGGAGCAGATGCAGCGGGCGGCTCAGGAGGAGAATGATCATCTGGCCTGGTGTGAAGCCCGTTGTCAGGAGCTGGGGACTCATGTCAGCTGGCTGAATCCTTTATGGTATCTGGGTTCTTTAACTATCGGGGCTATTGCCGGCAAGGCCGGGGATAAGTGGAGTCTTGGGTTTGTTGCGGAAACGGAGCATCAGGTGGTGCGCCATCTGGATGAACATTTGCAACAATTATCTCCGAAAGACCATAAAAGCCGGGCTATTCTGGAACAGATGAAGGTTGATGAGCTGCACCATGCCACCATTGCAGAGGGTGCGGGCAGTGCAGATTTACCGACGGCGGTAAAGATGGCAATGAAACTGACCTCTAAAGTCATGACTAAAGGCGCTTATTATCTGTAGGGTGGAGTGTCCTGGACTCAGATAAAGAAATCAACAAAAGGCCGGGGCTGCTGCAGGACTGAGGCATTCTGGATTTTCTGGTAAGTGTCCTGTATGGATTTTTCGTTTTGTGAAGCGCTCTGGGCAAGGAAATCGGCTTCGGGGGTATTTTCTGAAACGTATTGTGACTGTTTTTCCCGTGCCTGTTCTGACAGTTCTATTCTGGCCTGAGCCTCCATACGTGATGCTTCAGAGGCTACTGATCGATCCTGGGATGAAGGGTCAGCCGGGGCGGTTGCGGCACGACGGATCTGCTGAGCTTTTCTGATATTGGCCTGGGGATCGTCAGAAGCTCTGGAGGTATCAATATTAACCTCACCTCCTACGGCATAGCGTTTACCATCGGGGCCAGTTTCATAGTCAAAACTGGCGCCGCCCCGGGCAAGACCGCCGGCGGCTGATAAGTGGGCCTGTTCATGGGCTTTTACTTCGGTATCACGACGCTTAAGTTCTTCCAGCTGTTGCTGTTCTCGTTCGGTAAATTCTTTTTCGTTATTTTTGTTGCTGCTTGAGGAATTGTTATCAGCGGCCTGAGATGCCTCTTCCTTAACTTCCTTTTCAGCACTTTCCTTGGCCGTTGTTTCTCTGGCTTCATTCTCTGTATCAGCATCCCTGGAAGCTGAAGTTTGAGCATAGGCAATACCCTGCTGTGACAGATTGATTCTGTCAGCATTAGTATTACCGCGCCCAGGCTGACTGTAGCTATTATTTAACGGCGGCGGTGTCGGCTGGTTAAAATAACTAAACGCGTTCAGTGCAGCCGGTGCAGTGGTTTGAGTTAAGGACAATGCCTGCATAACTGCTTTTATAAACTCATTTTATTTGTTCGTTTTTAGGTCCATTAATTGAATTTGTACTGCCTCATAGTGATTGGCGGCCAGTATTCTATAAACTTTAGAAATCATTCTAAAAAATTGCAAATGGGAATAGCGCTTTATTTCTGTTAAAATATGGCGGTTTAATGATTTTACAACCAAAAGATTTTTTATGAAAAGACAAAGTTCGTTTAACCGGGAAGAATTACTGCAGTGCGGTCGTGGCGAAATGTTTGGACCGGGCAATGCCCAGTTGCCCCTGCCAAATATGTTAATGATTGACCGTATTATTGAAATTAATGAAGACGGCGGTGCACACGGTAAGGGTGAAATTATTGCCGAACTGGATATTAACCCTGATTTATGGTTTTTTGAGTGCCATTTTAAGGGCGATCCCGTTATGCCGGGCTGCCTGGGTCTTGATGCCGTCTGGCAGCTGATTGGCTTTTACCTCGGCTGGCTGGGCAGCCCCGGCCGCGGCCGTGCACTAGGTGTAGGCGAAGTTAAATTTACCGGCCAGGTCTTACCTACCGCAAAAAAGGTAACCTATAAAATTGACCTGAAACGCGTAATCACCCGCCGCCTGGTCATGGGCATTGGCGATGCGACCATGTCTGTGGATGGGAAGGAAATTTATACCATGAAAGATCTGCGGGTTGGGTTGTTTACTTCTACGGAGAGTTTTTAGAAAGCGTTGAGCGTTGAGCGTTGAGCGTTGAGCGTTAAGCGTTAAGCGTTAAGCGTTAAGCGTTAAGCGTTAAGCGTTAAGCGTTAAGAAAAAGCTTAAACCCTCTAAATCGCCAGTCAAAGAATATATCCAAATATTTTGTAAATATTTAAAAATATATTCTTTTGCTCTGGCTCCTCCTTAACACTTAACCCTTAGCACTTAACACTGCTCTTCTAAAGCCGCATGCGCCGCCGCCAGTCGTGCAATGGGTACCCGTGGCCCTGAACATGAAACATAATCCAGCCCGATGGTATGGCAGAAGTGGATGGAGTCTGGATGGCCGCCGTGTTCGCCGCAGATGCCTATAGACATATCCTGACGGGTTTCACGGCCCCAGTTAACGGCCAGTTCCATGAGTTTGCCAACCCCTTTTCTGTCCAGTACTTCAAATGGATTGTCCTGTAAAATTTCACGTTCATTATACAGGGGAAGAAATTTGTTTTCCGCATCTTCCCGTGAGAATGAGAAGGTGGCCTGACTGAGATCATTGGTGCCGAAAGAGAAAAATTCTGCCACATCGGCCAGCGATCCCGCCCGCATACAGGCACGCACCACTTCCAGCATGGAGCCGAATTTATAATTAACCTTAAGATTATAACTTCGTTCGACTTCCTCATGTATGCTATCTGCAAACTGTTTAATAAACTTCAGTTCCTCTACCGTTGAAACCTGCGGGATCATAATCTGTGGGTTAACTTCCATTCCCTTGGCTACACATTCGGCTGCGGCTTCAAGAATGGCTCGGATCTGCATAGAGTAAATTTCCGGGAAGGTAATGCCCAGGCGGACTCCGCGATGTCCCAGCATGGGATTGGTTTCGTACAGGGCGCGGACTTTTTTCAGCATGCTCTGTTTTTTAATAATGGCTTCTTCCACCAGATCAGGGTTTACCATGGTCGGCAGGGGAACTTTGTCGGTTACCCGGCGACCCTGTCCACTTTCAAGCAGATTCATGGTGTTACACAGCACATTAGCACCGGCCGCCATTTCATGTAAATGCTGCAGTTGCTCAATTTCTTTCTGTAGTTGAGGTTCAGAAGGTAAAAATTCGTGAATAGGCGGATCCAGCAGGCGGATAGTGACATTGCGTGGCGACATCACTTCAAACAGCCCTTTAAAATCAGCCCGCTGAATAGGCAGCAGACGGTTCAACGCTTCCTGACGTTGCAGTTTGTTTTCAGCCACAATCATTTCAATTACGATGGGTAGACGTTCAGGATCATTAAACATCCGTTCAGTACGACACAGGCCAATACCCATGGCACCGTATTTAATGGCCCTGGCTGCATCGGAAGGGGTATCCGCATTGGCCATAACCTTAAGCCGGGCCAGTTCATCCGCCCAGCTTAACAGGCTATTTAGCTCGGCCGTAAATTCAGCTTCAACGGTGGCAATTTTGCCCTGATAGACATTGCCACTGGTACCGTCAATGGTCAGCCAGTCGCCTTCCTTAATGACCAGATCGCCAATATTGGCCTGACGCAGGTTAATATCCACCTGTATGCCTTCCGCACCCGCCACACAGGGCTTACCCATGCCCCGGGCGACTACCGCCGCATGGGAGGTTTTGCCGCCGCGACTGGTCAGAATGCCCTGGGAAGCAAAAAAGCCGTGAATATCTTCAGGCTTGGTTTCTTCCCGTAACAGGATCACCTGAAAGCCTTCCTTGCCCAGCTGTTCTGCTTTATCCGCATCAAAAATGGCCATACCGCTGGCCGCACCGGGGGAAGCCGGCAGACCCTGGGCAATGGCTTCAATGCGCACATCGGGGTCCAGGCGTGGGTACAGCATCTGCTCCAGATGCTGAGGGTTAATGCGTAATAAAGCCTGTTCTTTAGTGAGCAGCCCTTCCCGTTCCATTTCCACGGAGGTTCTGACCATTGCCGT
>JALTKC010000578.1 GCA_027076245.1 Gammaproteobacteria bacterium | reverse complement strand
AACTAAACCCTACAGAAAAACGGGCCTCTTTATCACTGGCCAGCATTTACTCTCTGCGTATGCTGGGCCTGTTTATGATTTTCCCGGTTTTTTCTCTGTATGGTCAACAACTGGAAGGCAATACCCCCTTATTAATTGGTCTGGCTATTGGTGCTTATGGTTTAACCCAGGCTATTTTTCAGATCCCTTTCGGTATGCTGTCAGATAAGTTTGGCCGCAAGCCGGTGATTGTGGCAGGGATGCTGATTTTTGCAGCAGGCAGTGTGGTTGCGGCCGTTTCAGACTCTATTTACGGAGTGATTCTGGGGCGTATTATTCAGGGCAGCGGAGCTGTTGCTGCGGCTGTTATGGCTCTGGCGGCTGATTTAACCCGTGAAGAACATCGGCTGAAGATTATGGCAACCATTGGTATGAGCATCGGTTTTGCCTTTGCTGTGGCCATGGTTGCCGGCTCTGTTCTTAATGAAATGATTGGTGTTGACGGTATGTTCTGGTTAACAGCGGTGTTTGCCTTATTGGGTGTGGCCGTTACCCTGTTCTGGGTGCCTGATGCACCAAAAAGTTTTCATCGGGAAACTGAGCCTGTACCAGGGCAGTTTCGAACTATTTTAAAAGACCGACAGTTACTGCGCCTGGATATGGGAATATTAATCCTGCATATGGTGCTAACGGCTACTTTTCTGGTGATACCGATTGCACTGGTTGATGAGCAACATGCCAATCTGCCTTCTGCCGAGCACTGGAAAATCTACCTGCCGGTCATGCTACTGGCCATGGCAATGATGGTGCCCTTTATTATTCTTGCTGAAAGTAAACGGAGAATGAAAGAAGTATTTGTGGGAGCCATTAGTGTTGTGGCTCTGGCTGAGCTGGGTTTCTGGGAATTTCATGATTCCATTTACGGCCTGACTATTTTTATTCTGGTGTTTTTTACCGCTTTTAATATTCTGGAAGCTTCTTTGCCTTCTCTGGTGTCCAAAATGTCGCCCACTGAGGCAAAAGGAACAGCCATGGGTGTTTACAGTACCAGCCAGTTCCTGGGGGCTTTTTTTGGTGGGCTGATAGGTGGAAAGTTATTAGGCTTATATGGTATAAATGGAGTTTTCCTGTTTGCTGCATCCGCTATGCTGATATGGCTGTTATTTGCTCTGACCATGAAGTCACCGCGTTATCTGAGTACTTATGTGGTGAAGATGGCGAATATTAAGGAACAGGATGTATTAAAAGCCACTGCAGGTCTGACCAGTATTCGCGGGGTGGCTGAAGCGGTTGTGATCCCGGAAGATCAGGCGGCCTATTTAAAAGTGGAATTGCATGCCCTGGATAAAGAAGGGTTGCTGACATTTTCAGAGCAGTTTTCGCACAAACTATAAAAAATTTAAAGAGTAATATTAAAAAGAGGATAAATAATGGCTGGAGTCAATAAAGTAATCCTGGTAGGGAGACTGGGGCAGGATCCGGATGTGCGTTACACACCTGATAACCGGGCAATAACCAATATTAGTCTTGCGACATCAGAAACCTGGAAAGATAAAAATACCGGACAACGTCAGGAACGTACGGAATGGCATCGTGTTGTATTTTTTGGCAAGTTGGCAGAAATTGCCGGAGAATACCTCAAAAAGGGTTCTCAGGTTTATGTAGAAGGTAAGCTGCAAACCCGCAAGTGGCAGGATAAAAACGGTCAGGACCGTTATACGACAGAAGTAGTTGTTGATATGAATGGTAGTATGCAAATGTTGGATAGCCGAACTGGCGGGGATACTTCCTTTAACCAGAGCCCTCAGCAGAACGCCGGTTTCCAGCAAAACCAGAATAATGCGCCACAGCAAAACCAGACGTATAACCAGTCCCAACCTCAGAACCAGCCCCAGTCGGCTCCAGCATCACAGCCTTTTGAGGAAGATTTTGATGATGATATACCCTTCTAGGAGACACTTAAGACCACTTTTGTAAAGAAATACGCGGGCAGGATGCCCGCGCTCCCGTAAGATAGGGAGACTTTTGAAAGATAAATAAAAGATTAATCAAGGATGAATAGAATTAATACTCGTTCCAGGCTCGTTCATTGTGACCTGCCGGGAACTTATCAAGCCATTACTTATCGTTTAGGTGATGCTCTGCCACAGGAAGTCATCAGAACCTGGGAGCGCGGGCATCCTGCCCGCGACAGCCTGCAAAAACGGCAATATATAGAAAGGTACCTTGATGGCAGTCACGGCTCCTGTCTTTTAAAGCACCCAGTTAATGCAGAAATAGTTATAGACAGTTGGAAATACAACCATGGAAAACAATATGATCTCATCGCATATGTGGTTATGCCTAACCATGTCCATTTAGTAATTAAAACTTATTCAAACCATCCTTTAAACAAAATTGTTCATTCCTGGAAATCTTATACTGCTCAGGTTATTAATAATCACATCAGATGCGGGCAGGATGCCCGCACTCCCAGGATCTGGCAGAGGGGGTATTGGGACAGGATGATACGAAATAAGCGTCATTTAAATGTAATGATTGATTATATTCATAATAATCCCGTTAAGGCATTTTTGTGTCTGCAAGCAAAAGACTGGCCATGGTCAAGTGTGAATGAGTTTTCAGGTATATAACGTTTGCTCTTTTCTGGGAGCGTGGTCATCCTGCACGCGAATAAACCAAATCTACTGATCCAGATGCTTCATCATTTTTCTGGCCAGTTCGACCACCTGTTTATCGTTGCTGATATTGGCAATTTTCTCAAAAGCTTCATAGGCGTCGTCCAGCATGTCAGACATATCGCCAATAATACCCAGAGTTTCATTTAAACTGCCAATAATGCTTTCTATATCCCGGTCAGCCTCAACGGATAACCGGTCTGTTGCAGCAGCATTTTCTGAGTCACCGGAAAACTGCTGTAATACTTTTTCAAAGGCGGACGTATTATTAAAATCGGCATTTTTAAACAATGCGGTCAGCTCTTCATTGACTTCGTTCAGGTCAAACTGTTCCGGATAAAACGGCTCTTCCAGCCATTCCATAATATCTTCATATTCTTCCGGCTCAATTTCCGGGTTCTGCAGCACTTCAACCATATGCATATAACCCCAGGCACCGCCGCAGTCCTCTGGCGGACAGGCGCGTTTACCTTTAATACAGACTACCGGTATCTGTTCAGCTTGCCAGGGCAGGATCTTTTCCAGAGTAATTTTATGCCGCCAGTCATCACCAAAATCGTATTCATAAGTAAACCAGTCTTTTTCCTGATGCAGAATATCACTGAGCAGAACAATGGACTCATCCACACCACTATCATTAAAGTCAAAAGCAAAGCCATCATCCGGATCATCATGCTGGCGGAAAAAATTGCCATCCCGATCCACAAACTGGTGCATATGGCAGTCCATCCAGCCCATACTGGACTGAATGGCCACATGCAGGGCATCCAGAGTAATGCGGCTGTCCACCTCTAAACGCCGCCAGATGGGTGGTTTAATATCCTGTAACTGGACTTTTATCTGGTAGGTATTACGCAGTGCGGTAATATTGCTGGATTGTGACATGTAAGCTCCCCGGTTTTGCTTATTATACACCCCTAATAAGCCGGAAACTATTGAGTGTTTACCTGATTAATAAATATGGCACACTCAGTCCCTTCTCCCTCAGGGAGAAGGTTAGGACGAGGGGATAAATCAGGCATTATTTGGGGAAAAGATACAAACCTCAGTCCAGTTTGTTATTAATGGTCTTAAGCATGGCTTTTACATCCGCCAGTTCCTGATTCAAAACCTTTATTTCATGTTGATAAACCAGCTCCCTTGCTGTTTCCGGTTTGTCTGTTCCATTATCTTCACTATGTTCATCCCCCTTAATCGTAAAAATTGCATCCACCACCAGACCAATAAACAGATTAACCATAATAAAGGTGACAATCAGAATATAAATAACAAAGAAAACCCAGGCCATGGGATGGGTTTCCATAACCGGTCGGGCAATACCCATAGACCAGCTTTCCAGAGTCATGATCTGAAACAGGGTATACATGGATTCACCCAGAGTGCCAAACCATTGCGGGAAAGTAGCACTAAATAAATTAGTGGCAATAATGGCAAACACATAGAAAAACAGCAGCAATACCAGAGAAACCGAGGCCATACCGGGAATAACGCTTAAAATAGCGGAAATTATCAGGCGCATTTGCGGCACAATGGTTAACAGACGAAATAGCCGTAATACTCTTAGCACACGCAGTACTGACAGCCCGTCATTAGCCGGGATCAGGGAAATAGATACCACAAAAAAGTCAAACAGACTCCAGGGATCCTTAAAAAAGGCCCATCGATGGACATAAATCCTCAACAGGATTTCAATCGTAAATATGCCGATAATGATCATATCCAGAGTATGTATTAATACACCATACTCAGACATAATATCTCTGGAGGTCGCCATACCCAGGGTAATGCCGTTAAAAATAATTAAAAAAGTAATAAAATGTCGGAAATAAGGCGTTTCTATAAACTGTTTGACAGTATGTGTTAAATGCATGATTTTTTCTAAATTTAGTTTCCGGATATATTAATATGTGTCTGGAAAGGAAAAACTCAATGAGTTTTTGGATTGATAGGCTTATTGCACATGGTATTAAGCGTTTTTGCGGATTTTAATGTGAGCTGAGTAAAGGCATTGTTGAAATGCAGAGCAATTTCCTGGGAGCGCGGGCATCCTGCCCGCGACAATAAGCGGTTTGTGCGTTATTTCTGACGCGGGCAGGATACCCGCGCTCCCAGGAGTAAGAGGTGTAATTAATAAACAGACAGGAATTAACGTTCAGTCTGTTGTTTATTTTTTAATCGTCCTAAGCCTGCCAGGCCGAGAGCCATAAGGATCAGAGAACTAGGCTCGGGTATTGGTGAGGGGGCTGTAAAGCTTACAGTAAGAACCGGTCTGAGATCACCATCGTCTGGGTGGTCACTGGCATGAAAATCTACACCATCAGTATCTGTCGGTATAAAACCCCAGCCATAGTTAGCAGTGCCATTAGCCCAGTTTTGCATTTCCTGACTTACATCGATTTCATAAATATCGTTATTGGAGAGATGGGAGTATGAGTGAAGATTTGTTAAATCTCTTAGAAAACTAGCTTCTGTACCATTATCTTGAATACCGTTACCCAGACTGTTCCAGGTCGCAGTACTATCCGTCCAGTCAACCAGCATCTGTAACATTATAAGGTCATCACCAACACTGTGGATCTGAAAGCCCAGTGTTGCACTATTAATGGTTGACCCATAAGCAATTTGACCCGGAGCAGAACCAAAAATATTATCAAAGCGCATTAAGGCATGGGTTGGTTGTCCACCATCATTACCATCAATAGTAATATTGGAATTACTACCATAGTTTGTATCAGGGTTATCCGCACGTAACTCAGTATCAGTATTTCCGTCATACCCATTTACCCCATTACGAAAGCTGATTACACTGGCATTGGCTGATGATACCAGGGTAAAAAATCCTGCTAATGTGATTATTATCGATGCTTTAATAGGCATATTATCCCCCCTTTCTAAGTTTAGTGCATAAATTAGTGTCTATTCGTTTATTTGCATCTTTCGCTTTTTTTTTAATAAAAGTGTAATTAAAAGGTAGAGCACTTTCCTGGGAGTGCTTTATTAATAAACTAATGAATATAAATAAGCAATAATTTTGCCAGAAAAATATTTTTTATTAAAATCAATTAAATACATTAAAATAAAAGAACAATTAAGTTAATTTGTGCCAATAATGTAAAAATATCTGACAGTAAAGGTCTGGCTTGAAATAATTAATGATAAACTTTAATTTTAAGATTAAACTGAATATATCCCTTTTTCTCACACCCTAACGCCCTTATTTAAAAAATAATATCTTTAGAATCAGGAATTTTAATGAAAGTCTTTTTATTTATACTCTTATTTCTCAGTACTCTGCCGGTGCAGGCCCAGTTGAATGAGTCGAATGAATCCACTGAATGGAGTGATTCCATACAACAGGGCTGGGACAGGTCTAAGCAATACGGCGCAGAAACCTGGCAGGCCACTAAAGACACGGCCAGAGAATTATGGAACTCAACCAACCAGATGTTCAGCCTGTCTGAACAGGAGCGCCAGCAGGCACGCCGGGATGAAGAAGATGAACGCTTTCGCCAGATGTGGTCGCAGTTGTTTTCACAAATGCAGGATGGCGTGATACTGGTAGATAAAATCAAGCAGGCCCCTGAAAGCCGTTTTTTTGGAGAGGATAAACAATCTCTGCATGAAGATCTGGATAAAATTCTGGATAAAATGGTGGTGCTGCTTGAGGATGAAAATATCAATGATTACCGACATAAGATTGCTGAAATTGATGATTATATCGCCACTTCAAAAACCAATATCGCCCGCTACCGTGAACAGCGGATCATTGCACCGCGCACTCATATGGTGAAAACCACGAAGGAAGCCTATGACAAAAAAATAGCCCAGGAGCAGGAAAATATTAAACTCTACCGTGAGGAAAGCCGGCGAATTAAAATCTATCTGCGTGAACGGCTGCAGGATATGGGTATTGAGCTGAGTCAGGAGCAGGTAGAAGTTTTACTCAGCCGGGTGGACGGTGATGATATTATCCAGATGTCAGTCGTATTTGATGTGCTTAAAAAAATCACCCAACGCTTAATGCAACTGACCCGGGAATCCGGTGAAGACATCCAGCAAGCTCGAAAATACTACGGTATGCATGTTGTACTTCTGGAAATGGTCAATTATATGCAGGGCAAATACATTGAGCAGGTGGATAAACGATACATCCCCAGAATTGAGGCCATAATCAATAAAACCCTGACTACTCGTAATACCGCCCAGGCCCGCTTAAAAGAAGAAACCAGTCACGGACGCAGAAGCATTTACCAGAAAAACATCCAGGCTCAGACCCTGACGCTTAAAGCGGCCCGTTTATATAAAAACAATCTGGAAGAGCAAAAAACCAAAGTCCGTAAAGCCCGGCAGGTGATAAAAAAGGATCTGCAACTGGCACAAAATACCTATGATACCGTGGAGCTGAGTGCCGATTTACTTTCCGTACTTAAAACCAGTCAGGCTTCGTTTGATGTGTTGATGAACTTACAGGTGCCGGAAATCGTGCCCTTTGAAAACCTGCAGATGAAAAATAAATTTCAGGAATTATCAGAAACTTTAAGAAATAATTAACAATGGCATTTTGCTGTAGAGCATGAAGCTGTGCTTTTGATTTTATACCTCTTATGAGTAACAATAAGTTCAAACTATCCAAAGAAAGGCTTAAAGTTTTTTAATGTCCATTAATAATGAGAATAAACAACAGGTAATACAGGATATTACGGCCTTTCTTCTGGAGGAAATACCCTCTCCCGAACTGCTTATTATTTATGGCAGTTTTATCACCAATGATTTTCGTCCCGGCAGCAGCGACATTGATATCGGCTTTCTCAGTGCCGAAACAATCAGCGATGTTCAACGCTGGAATATTCAGGAAAAACTGGCATCTAAACTGGACTGCGATATTGATCTGGTAGATATGCAAACCTGTAATGATGTATTAAAAATACAGATAGTGCATTATGGAAAAATTATTTATCAGCGGCCTTCCCCGAAAACAGAACAGTTTCTGGACTATGCTTATATCAATTACATACAATTGAATGAAGATCGTGCCGAAATACTGGAGCATTATTCATAATGGATGACATATTAGTCAATAAAACCGCCACAATCCGGCGTTGTATAAAAAGAATTAATGAAGAGTATCAGGGGCACGAACAGGAACTGGAAGATAATTATACCCGGCAGGACTCCATTATACTGAACCTGGAACGTGCGTCTCAGGCAAGCATTGATTTATCCAGCCATTTAATCCGCATAAAAAAACTGGGTGTACCAAAGACCTCACGGGAAGTTTTTGAAATATTGCAGGAACAGCATATTATTTCACCAGAGACGGCAGAAACCATGAAAAAAATGGTTGGTTTCAGAAATATTGCCGTCCATGATTATCAGAATATTTCTCTGGCCATTGTAAAAAACATTATCGAACATAACCTGAGCGATTTCGAAAATTTTATTAAGGATATACAGCAGGCTGATATATAAAACGCATACACCCAATGTGCCGGCTCTACCCGTAGCTTTATCAGTGGTCAGCTATGGTTTACACAAGTAAAATCCAAGGGTAGACTATGGATATGACTTATATAAAAAGAAACCTGTAAGCTAAAATTGATGCATTGCTTAAAGTCTTTCCTGCTGTCCTAATCCTCGGTGCAAGGCAGACGAGATCCGGCTCTACCTAATAATTGCTGCGTCTGCAGGGCAATTCCCAGTTCCTCATTGGTTTTTACCGCCAGAATTTTTACTTTTGAATGCGGACTCTGTAATTCAGACAGAGCATCATTAGCAGCCTGATTTTTATTACTGTCCATAATAATTCCAAGCCCGTTCATATTTGTGCAGACCTGCTCTCTGATAAAGTCAGAATTTTCGCCAATACCGCCGGTAAAAATAAGCCCGTCAATGCCATTAAGTGCCGCAGCATAAGCACCAATATACTTTTTGATCCTATAGCAGAAAATATGAATGGCCAGTGTGGATAACTTATCACCCTGATCCGCCTGTTCGATAATAGTGCGCATATCATTCTGACCGCACAGCCCTTTGAGGCCGCTTTGCTTATTCAGCAGATCATCCAGGGTATCAATATCTGCCCCGGTTTCCCTGGCCAGGTAAAATAAAATGGCCGGATCAATATCCCCGCTGCGGCTACCCATTAACAGGCCCTCCAGAGGCGTCATACCCATTGAAGTATCAATAGACTGGCCATTAAGCACCGCCGCGGCACTGGCGCCATTGCCTAAATG
>JALTKC010000577.1 GCA_027076245.1 Gammaproteobacteria bacterium | reverse complement strand
TACTATTAACCGTTGGCGCAGGATGCACCAACAGAGGAAGTAATTTCTCTCCTAAGCAAAAGGAAGTTGTAAATATCGCCAAGGATGGTGACTAGCCCAACCAGGGATGGTTGGGCTTTTTATTGCCTCTAGAAACGCTATCTATATGATAATTATACAAAAACTCCGGTAACACCTGACAAACAGGCGCTACCAGAACTTTTTCTGGCTTATAGCTGACCTCTGCACTTTCGAGTCACCACATCAAACCACGGGCCATGAGTTCCGGTACAGCTCTCATTGTAAATTAACAGATGTGTTTCTGTACCCGTATCAATATCATGGCAAACGCTTTGTTCACAGTTAGTTTCCACTGCCATATCAGCACCATCTTCGGAAATAACCTGTGGCGGCTGATTACTCTGCCCCCATTGATAAGGCGCTTTAACTATACCGCCATTATTTAATATGCGGGTTTTATTTCCTGTTGTTTGCATTACATAGGCGGATACATCGGCATGAATCAAACCACCTGACTCTGCCTTGAGAACATAAATATCTTTTCCGGTTTCACTAATGGAATCGATCCCTGTGCCATGTATATGGATTTCACCGCCATTACTAGCCTCAGCCGCTGGAACCACCCCTTCACCATCAAAAAAGTTTCTCAGGTTTGACCCATATAAATGAATAATACCATTTCCGGTAGCCGTTACCGCAGCGCCGCCCGCAAGCTCCCCATCCGGTACAATTAATTTAACTTCTGAACCGAAAAACCAGGTTTCATCACAGGCCGCTTTATAGGGTACTGCCACGGTAAAAGCAGATGTCGTGCTGATTCTACTACTGAACCAGTAGTGATTTCCTCTTGTGTCACCACATACAGGCTCATCCCAGGCACGCCCATTTGTTATAAAATCTACATTTGTCCAGCGAGAGTTACCACCACCTTTCCAGTAAACCCCTCCATAAAAGCTGGTTGTAACCTTAAGGTCAGAAAAACTCAGCTCTGTGCAGTTTGAAATATTAACAGCTGAAGTGCTGCCACTTCCTGTACCCTGCAATACGGACTGGTTTGCACCCTGCCCCTTAAAGCTGATATAGCCGGTATAACCATCAGAAGGCTTACAATAAATATTAATATCAGGAACATAAATATCCGTCCCTGGTATAGTAGACCCCGCAAAAATACCAGCTCCAATATCAACCTGGATTGGGGCACCAGCATTTGGCTTTCTTGTGTTTTTTAACCACTGAGCCAATTCAAGAAAAGTCGTAAAACAATTATCAACCACACCGCCATTTACACTACAGCTTTTTTTCAGCGCTACTTTTTCAGCCGTTGGGTCAACAACAGCTGAAGCTATTTGAATATGCCCGAGTACCAGAAAGGAGAAAATCACGCCTGAAAATATCTTTATTCTATTCATTTAAACATCCTCTTAGTTAATATTTTTTATTATTTTTCGTCCATTTATATATAATTTTATTCTAATGCAAGTAGATATTTAAAGAACAATTAAAAATAGTATTCCACCAATACCACTATCATCATCGATAAAAAAGTGCTTTACTGGCAGATGAATACATATTCATCAAAATATGCTCTTAAATATACAAGTCAAAATATATTCCTTGAAGAAGAATTATCAATAATATTTTCAATAATGAAAGTGACGAATATCACATCATAAACATTGTCATAATTATTTTATAATGATGGCGAATATATAAAAGACACAGCATTCTGATATAAAATTCTGCCGGCTATATCCTGACTCAGGATCCTTCTATCGACATTAGAAAAAAACGAATTACTTATATTTACAGCTTTATTTATATACCTCAGTATTCGATAATAATTACATTAATTTCCAGAGTTTTAATATGTCCATTGATATTAATAAACTATTAGATGAAGCGGATTCATTGATCAGTATTTTCATGTACGACCAGGCAATTTCCATATACCGGAAAATACTGGATTACAAACCTGATTGTGCTGACGCATTATTGATGCGAGGTGCTCTGCTGGGTGAAATGGGCAAACTTGATCAGGCTGTGATCGATATTGAAAAATCGATTCAATCGGATAAAACTAATGGCTCTGCATTCCTGACCCTCGCCTATTTATATGAAAAGCTGGGTAAAAACAAAGAAGCAATTGAGGCTTCAAGCAATGCAATAGCGTTAGACAGTACGCCAGAAGCCATCAAGCTATATGTTCGCCTTTGCAAAAAACTGGGTAATCAGCTGCTTGAAAAAAGCCAACTTAACGAAGCAGAAAACTATTTCAAACTAGCCTTAGAACATAAAAACGATGCAGATATATTATACCGACTTTCTCTGGTAAAAAGGAATAAAGGACATATTGAGTCAAGCATTAAGCTAGCCCAGGAAGCCGTAAGCCTTTCGCCTAATCACATACGAGCAAAAGCACATATTGCCTCATCCTATGAACTATTGGGTGATTATGAAAAAGGTAATAAGCTAATAGAAAAGCTTAATCAGGAACACCCTGAACACCCGATGGTTAGTATTATTTATGCCCAATATACATTACGCAGTAAAAATCAGCTTAAAGGTATATCAGCATTAAAAAATATGCTAAATCGTACCGATATACAAACACATGATCGGGTAAGCGCCCAAATGTTTCTTGGTAAATTATATGATTCTATAAAAGACTACGATACTGCATTTTATTATTTTAAACAGGCCAATGACAGTCTTGATAAAAACTATAACCCGTTAGATTATAAAAATTACATATCCGCATTAATCAACTATTTTTCACAAGACAAATACGCATCCATCCCTTCTTCTCAAAACACATCGGATGAGCTTATTTTTATTGTCGGTATGCCAAGATCAGGTACAAGCCTTATTGAACAGATTATTTCATCCCATTCAGATGTATTTGGTGCAGGTGAATTATTCCATGTAGATGATATAGCCAATCTAATCCAGACAGAAATCAACTCCACTCAAGATTATCCTGTATGCCTGAATAATATAAATACGACAGATATTAACAGGCTAGCAGATAAGCTTCTCTCCAAAATCAAAAGCGAAAATCCTGGCAGCATAAAAGTCAGTGATAAAATGCCCTTTAACTTTCACCATATTGGGCTGATTCACAAACTTTTACCTTCAGCAAAAATAATAAATTGTACCAGGGATGCACGAGACACCTGTATATCGTGCTATTTCCAGTATTTTACAGGCTACCACCCTTATTCCAGCAACCTGAGGTCACTGGGCATTCATTATTGTGAATATGAGCGTCTGATGAATCACTGGATAAATGAGCTGAATATTCCGATTCTAAATATTTCATATGAATCACTGGTTAAGGACACAAGAAATGAAATAGCAAAAACCCTCGACTTTCTTGGGCTAGAATGGCAGGAAGAATGCATTGAGTTTTATCGCCAAAAACGCAAGGTTGCAACAGCAAGTTATGACCAGGTTAATAAAAAAATGTACAGCAGCTCTATCGGTCGCTGGAGGAATTATAACGAGTATATTACCGATTTACTTAATGCTCTAAAAACATCTAATCAATAAAAATATATTTATTTAAGATACTATCTTTCCAGCACTGGTATAGCTGATACACCAGAGACGGCATTTCCTAGCGCATCATAAGCATTCACCGAACTAACGACAAGATTTTTAACATTGCCAGCCACATAGAACTTAAAATCATTCAAATCATCCATTGGCCGATCAGAATTTGCTGGCGTTAGAATCACCTTCATAGCTGTACCATCATCTTTCCATAACAAATTCTTTTTGTATCCAATAGGATTTACAGCAAAACCTTTTCCTGTGCCCCCGGCATCCACATCAGGATCATGCAATAAGCTCACTTCAATCGCATAGGGTAAGCTTGCACCATCAAAATTAATGGCATAGTGCTCAAGCCTTGTTAAGGCATCCAGCATATCGGTATTCAGGTTCGTATTATTTTGTGCCGTGAACGTACTCGGGGCACCGACACCATCAATAATTTCAACTGAAGATATTACAGACTGCCCCTGAGGATTACTGATTTCAATCTGAGTTATACCGACAGGCAATGTTGAAGGTAAATCAATAAAAATGCTGGTTTGATACCAGTCCTTGTCTTTTTTTGTAAAATTAGACGTTATAGTATTTTCATAGGTTAAAGCATATTTTGAAAATTCAATACCGGTTTCCCTGGAAATAATGGCACTGGAAAGCGGATCCGCATAAAAGTTTATAGAAGCCCTAATAGCCGGGTCACCCGGTGGTATTACAATCACCGAACCAATAGATGGCGTGATAGTAACCGTAATATTTTCTTTATTAAAGTTCTGCTTCCAGCCGGCCGCCACAGCAACTGTATCACCTGCACGGGCATAATCATTAAAGGTTTTATCTCCACTGCATGCAGTTACTAACAGAACAATCGATAATATACCGAGAAGTTTTTGTAAATAATTATTCATTCGCGTGCCTCTACTTTATACGTTGTTCTATCAGAATAAAATCTGACATATTAATAACACCATCCGGTGCACCCGCAGGATATAAGTCACCATGAGATAAATCACTATCTGATGGAGCTATTCCCTCAAGCACCAGTTTAAGAGCAGCAGCATAATCTGCATAATTTACAACCCCGTCTGGCGCGCCAGATGGCGCCAAATCCCCATCACTATAGTTATAGGTTAATGGAATCGGGTCGCTATTATCTGCCAGTAAATCACCATCCGTATCAATGGAAGTGGGATTTAAATCAGTTGCTGAATTGTAAGTCACAGAATCACCATCATAAGCCACTTCATCATAGTCGGTTAAGCCATCCCCATCCGTATCTATTAATAGAGTATTAGTACCTATGCTAATTTCAAAACTATCCAGCAATCCATCATTATCATCATCCGCGTCACAAACATCACCTACGGTATCCAGGTCCGTATCTATCTGTGATGGATTGGGATCATTTAAACAATTATCCACCGCATCACAGATACTATCTCGATCTGCATCATCGCAGGTCAGCAATAATAAGGGCTCCTGAATTCCATCAGGATCCTGTGGCCCACAGCTTCCATCTGCATTACTGATACAGGGCGCATAATCACTTATGCTAATTAACACTGATTTTACTGTTGCAGGTGAAACACCCGGGTTCTGGCTCATATATAATGCCGCCGCACCCGCCACATGAGGGGATGCCATGCTGGTACCACTTTTATTCCCCAGTAAACCATCGGGTATAGTGGAGCGTATGGAGACACCCGGCGCCATAATATCCACCCCTGAGCCAAAGTTACTGAACCAGGCAAAAGTATCATCCTGTGCACTGCCCGATAAACCACCTGCTATGCCATCATAATCTTCAAAAGCGGAAACCGTAATCGCACTGGGGTGACCCGCAGGAAATACCTGAGAAACATCAACAGAATCATTGCCTGCCGCCAGGGTAAATACCACACCAGCGGCAACCGCATTGGTAATCGCATCATCCAGTGGCTGGAATGACCCCGTCCCTGTAAGGCTCAAATTGGCTACTTCGATTTCACTGGCATACTGAGCAACATAATCTACCCCGGCGATAATCTGTGAACCCGTTCCTGTGCCATCATCCTCCAGTACTTTAATTGCCCATAAACGAGCTCCGGGCGCAACACCGACAACACCGGATGCATTATCCAGCGCTGCAGCAATACCGGCCACATGAGTGCCATGGCTATTGACATCATTCGCTGCCGGATCATTATCCACACAGTTGGCATTATTACCTGTTACCTTACAGTAGGTATATTTAAAAACATTCAGATCAGGGTGATCCAGATCAATCCCCGTATCAAGAATGGCTATATCCGCATCAACCCGCTCATCAATACCATTAATATTGGCCGTTGCATCCAGCTCCGCATTAATACGATTAACACCACGGGGAAGTGTTTGAGCGTTAATACTGACCTTAACATCCGGTGCGATATAGGCGATGCCCGGATCAGCAGCCAGTATAGATAACAGACCTGGTGAAATTTTTATACTCATCCCACGTATAGCATGTCGATAACGGCGATTAACTTTCATGGCGCTGAAACGAGACAGGAGCTTGTCAGCCATGGTGTCCGTATTAACATTATCCTTGAAGACAACAATATATTGAGAGGCTATTACTTGAGTGCCAGGCTCAGGTTTAATAATAGGAGCAGCATCGGCATTTACTAGAAAAAAATCAGACCAATGGTAAAGACATACCGTGATAAATTCAAAACCATAAATACAAACCACAACTAAATAGCGATATCATTTGCTAAGCAATGTAAGCAAATAAGGGGCCTTTTTTGTAATAGGCTTATATATCAAGAAATTACATACGGATGATATAGGCAAGCATAAATACAAATCTAAATATGTAAAATAAGTCGACAGACTAAAACAACCATTAAACCTATAGATTTAAAATCTTTAATCTCCCTGATAGCCGGGAATCAATTGGTTACGATCTATTTCACCATTATTAAAACGGCGTGCTATTTCCTGCAAAACAGTATTTTGATCTTTTATACTCAGCTTTTGCATATCTTCAGAACCTACGATTGACGTAATATCAGTACCAGGATCCAGCATTGAATCATATATATGCTGCTGAATTTTTTTTACCTGTTTACCGTCCAGCTCCTTTTTGGTGACTGATAAGGTATTAGTTTGAGTTTCAAGCGGAGATTCTACCTCTGCATCAACTTCATGAGCAGTCTTCAAGTCCGAATAAACATATGGCCCCTTCTGTATATTTGTTTCTATAAGCTCTTTTATATCTTCCAGTTTATTCTCTAACTCCATAAATCTTACTGATATATTTTCATTAACTGAGGCCATATCACTACCTTCCGTTATTTGACCTCGAGTATCAGTTTGAGTTAAATGAGAAATAAAAAAACCGGCAAGAACAGAAAGAATGATTACAGATATATTTTTCATAATAATTTCCTTGATCCATTAAAAAAGGCTGCTTAAAACTTTATTAAGCAGCCTCTCCCCAAAATATACTCTTTATTTATGGGTTATATTGAATAGCAGCAGACACCTTACCATTTGATGAGACAGGAAGCATATAACCCTGTAATCCTGATGCCCGAGCTTCTGCCAGTATTCCAGCAACAGTCCCTGCATCAGTACTCGATGCAGAACAGGCTGTTCCATTTATAATAGCAAAAACAGTTGTATCTGAAGCATATACATAATTAACCTTACCCCACTCACCACAGCCAGCAAAAGCCGAACTGGAAAGCGCCGCAGAAACAACAAATAATGAAGACAACATTAGTTTTTTCATTTTTTTCTCCTAGAAAAATAAGGCCGGTATTGGCCATGAAAATAATATAAAAACGGTAATACCACATCCTGCTACCGTCTGAATTATACAAAATCCTTTTAAGCACAAATGAACATATTACTGTTTAGTGTCATTTGTTATAGCGGCATTCCCTGCCACAAAAGCTTATTATCAAACCCTAAATAATAAGCCTGATAAATACTCACATAAAATAACGTCACATAACAAAATAAAAAAACGATATTGTTAAAACAATTACAAAATATCAAACACAAAATTTGAAGGTTGAATCGCCCCGGGTTTGCCGGAGACTTGTTTACTTGAGTCAAGCCACCATGGCTGACTCTTCAGTTTGCTTATAATACAACTTTTCATATTCAGCGGGTGGAGTATTGCCTATCGGTTCCAACAAGCGTCTATTGTTAAACCAGTCCACCCACTCCAGCGTTGCATACTCCACTTCATCCACTGTCCGCCAGGGAGCTCTTTTATGGATAATTTCTGTTTTGTATAAACCATTAATGGTTTCTGCCAATGCATTATCATACGAGTCACCGACGCTGCCGGTGGAGGCCTCTATACCTGCTTCACTCAGACGCTCGGTGTAACGAATGGAGAGATACTGACTGCCATGGTCGCTATGGTGTATCAGGCCTTTTTTATGTTTCCTGGACCACAGTGCTTGCTCTAACGCATCCAGAACCAGGTCTGTTTGCAGTGATCGGCTCACTCGCCAGCCAACGATGTAACGTGAGAAAACATCGATCACAAAGGCGACATAAACAAACCCTGACCAGGTGGCAACATAGGTAATATCCGCTACCCAGAGTTGGTTTGGACGCACCGCAAAGAACTGGCGGTCGACAAGGTCAGCAGGCAGGTGCTGTGCTGCATCACTGATCGTTGTCCAGCATTTTTTACCGCGGATGGCACCTTGAATACCAAGCTTATTCATCAAGCGTTCTACGGTACAGCGTGCGATCTTTATCGACTCACGGTTAAGTTGCCGCCAGACTTTACGCACACCATAGACCTGCATGTTCTCATCCCAGACACGTTGAACTTCAGGTTTAAGCATCAGGTCTCGCTGGTAGCGTGCAGGGTGGCGTTCGGGGTCTCGTTGGCGAGACTTATGCTCATAATACGTTGACGGGGCAATAGGCAACTGTCGGCACAATGACTCGACCCCGTGTGACGCACGCTGTTCGTCGATAAAAGCAATCATTTCCTGGGTCGGCGGTCGAGCTCCGCCTGGGCGAAAAAAGCAGCTGCCTTGCGTAGAATCTCATTGGCCTGTTTAAGCTCTCGATTCTCCAGCATCAGTTCCTTGAGTTTCTCTGACTCGGAACTGGTCATACCGGCTCGTTTTCCTTGATTGATCTCAGTTTGCCGCACCCACTTACGCAAGGTCTCTGCTGTGCAACCCACTTTACCCGCAATGGAAGTCATGGCTGCCCACTGTGAATTGTACTCAGACTGCTGCTCCAGAAGCATATGTACGGCCCGTTCCCTGAACTCAGGGGAATATCTACTTTTTCTACTCATTACTCTATCCTCTCAAGAAATAGAGTCTCCGGCAAACCCGGGGCGATTCAT
>JALTKC010000576.1 GCA_027076245.1 Gammaproteobacteria bacterium | reverse complement strand
GTACATTCCGTTGTTTATTGGGCTGTTTGGAAAACAGGCTGATACTGATATTAGACGGTTCCGTTGTCTAATGGGTTTTGGAAATTATAAATTAATTTATTTAAAAATGCGATAGTATGATTTTGGTTTATGGTTTAATTACTGTGGTTGTCGGGTAAAATAAAAAAGCCCCTCTGTTTAGTTAATAACAGAAGGGCTTTTTGTATAGGTGCTATGGAACAGAGGGTTTATTTACCCAGCTTTTCCTTAATGGCATCAATAACAGCATCACTGGAAGTGGCCTGAACAGTCAGTAACATGCCTTCTTTTTCATAGAAACCGGCCAGAGGTGCTGTTTTTTCATTGTAAACGTCCAGACGGTTGCTGATGGCTTCTTCGGTTTCGTCATCACGCTGTACAACAGGGCCGCCGCACTTGTCACAAACGCCTTCAACCTTAGGCGGGTTAGACTTAACATTATAGATTTCACCACACTCAGTACAGGTACGGCGAGTGGTCAGACGGTCCAGAATAACTTCACGGGGCACGTCAATATTAACCACAGCGTCCAGTTCTTCGCCCATGTCGGCCAGTAATTCTTTCAGCGCTTCAGCCTGGGGAATGGTGCGTGGGAAACCGTCCAGCAGATAACCGTTTTTGCAGTCGTCTTCTTTCAGGCGTTCACGCATAATACCCATGATCAGTTCGTCAGAGACCAGATCACCGGCTTTCATGGCCGCTTCGGCCTGTTTGCCCAGCTCGGTGCCTGCAGCAACCGCCGCACGCAGGATATCACCAGTCGAAATCTGAACAGAACCGTCCATCTTGGTTAATAATTTAGCTACAGTACCTTTACCGGCACCGGGTGCACCTAAAAGAATCAGTTTCATGAGTAACTCCTGAAGTAATATGAAATATAAAAAGGGAAAACGCAAAATTTAATCGGGAGAATATACACTTTTTTGAACAAAAATAATAGTTGCTTTTTAAACCATTTTATTAAAATAATGTCCGGTTCAGATATTAAGGAAGCAAAACCATGCCAAAAGCTGCAGATTTGAAAAAAGGCGCCATCATTGAGCAGGACGGTCAGTTGCTGCTGGTGCGTAATATTGATGTGCGCAGCCCGTCATCCCGCGGAGCCAATACCCTGTATAAAGTCACCTTTACGAACATTCAGAAAAAACAGAAGGTGGAGCAGACTCTGATCGGCACGGATTTTCTAAAAGAAGCCGACTGCAATCGAACCATGCTGCAGTTCCTATTTAAAGATGAGCAGTTTTATAATTTTATGGATGTGGAAAATTATAACCAGTATGCCCTGGCTATTGAGGATGTGGATGATGCAGCAGGCTATCTTAAAGACGGTCAGGAAGGCATTCTGGGTATGCTCTATGAGGATAATCTGATAGGTATAGAACTGCCCACAACCGTCAGCCTGAAAGTGGTTGAAACTGCTCCTGGCATTAAGGGAGCCTCGGCCTCCGCCCGCACTAAACCAGCGATCCTGGAAACCGGCCTGGTGGTACAGGTGCCGGAATATCTGGAAGAGGGCGAAGTGATTAAAATTAATACTGCAACCGGTAAATTCAGTTCCAGAGCCTGAACAGCAAGAGACAGTCATGAACTACAGGAAAACAGTCGTGAACTACAAGAAAATAGTCATGAAAAATAGAGTTAACGGCATACGTTTTTTTACTTGCAGCTTAATATTTCTGCTTGGTGCGGTCTTAGCCGGTTCTGTACTGGCTGATAAACCGGCAGAAAAACCGTCTTTATCATCAGCAGAACGCACGATTACTCTGAAACTTCCACCAAAACATCTGGCCAGATGGTATAAACCGGAAAATAAACGTCAGGTCTGGCTGCACACCATGTTCCGCTTACGCAGGGAAATGCTGGCCATGCAGGATTATGCGGTAAAAGGTCAGCAGAATGATTTAAAAAAATGGGCTGATAAATTTACTGTAGATTACCTGTCCATTGCCAGAATGATGCCGCAGTGGGAAAAATATCTGTATAAAGATAAGCTGAACACGCTGCAGACAGCCGTGAATAAGCAGCAGCACAGCCAGATTCCGCTTATTTTAAAAAAACTGGGTAAAAGCTGTATGCATTGTCATGATGACTATCAGACCATAACCACTTTATTGTACCGCAGTGCAGATTTTAGCCGACAGACTGTGGTAAACCGACAGACTCAGAAAGCCGTAGATTATGATGATGTAATGGAGGAGTTGTCAGATGCGGTTAACCGGCTCAATATTGCCATAAAAGACGGGTATTTTGATACGGCACTGGACAATCTTAAACCGCTAAAAGCGCAGTTAGCTGATTTGTCCGATAGTTGCAGCCACTGTCATAAAAAAGATAAAGCACCTGTAGAGAGAATAACAGGTGCGGTTGATGAGTTATTACCGGAACTGGAACAACAGTTAAAGGCAGGGGATAAAAGTCAGTCCGGCAGGAAGCTGGGTGAATTTGCTGTATATGTCTGTGCCCGCTGCCATGCCGTACATCGCCTAAGTTCAGATTTAAAAGCCATTATGGAATAACTAAAATCAAAGTAATTTTCAGGAAATAGTGTGAGTAAACCTAATATCGAAATACCCGTAAATCATGAGCCGTCCAGAGAAACACTGGTCTATACCATTGAAAACAAACTGTACATTAACCTGACAGACCGCTGTACTCTGGCCTGTGAGTTCTGCCCTAAAATTCAGGGCAGTATGGATGTGCATGAATATAATTTATTATTGTCCACCCGACATTCAGTGGAAGAATACAAGGCTGCCATTGGTGATGCCGGTCAATATGATGAAATTGTATTTTGCGGTTTTGGTGAACCTACACTACGCTTAAAAGAGTTACTGGAGATTGCCTGTTACTGTAAACAGGCCGGAGTTCCGGTTCGGGTCAATACCGATGGTCTGGGTAATCTGGCCAATAAGCACAATATTCTGCCGGAACTGGCGCAATGCGTTGATGCCCTGTCGGTATCAATGAATGCCCAGAATGAAGAAGTCTATGACCGCCACTGTGTTCCGGCCTTAAAAGGCTCCTATGACAGTATGCTGGAATTTTTACGTCTGGCACCGCAGTATATTCCTGATACCACGGCCACGGCAATTGATGGCCTGGAAGGTGTGGATATTAAAGCCTGTGAGGCTAAGGCTAAAGAACTGGGGGTTAAATTCAGACGCAGGGTGCTGGATATTGTGGGTTAATGATTAATGATGGAATGAATAACTTTATTGAATAAGGCGCTTTAATCCAGATAACAAACAGAGCAAATAGAGGTATCCTGAAAATTAAGAGGTGTCCTGAAAATCAGAATACTTTGAAATGATCTTGTAGAAGTTGCATTGAGTACCGGTTTAATGAAAATAAACATCAAGTCTTTATTTCTTACCGATAATAACTACCGGCTGACCAGTTGGTTGTTTCTCCGTGGTGTTGCGCTTATTTACGGCATTGCCTTCTTATCACTGGCTGTGCAGATCACCGGGCTGGCCGGTCCGAATGGTATCCTGCCGTTTTATCAGACCTTAAACTACGCCTATATGGATAACGGCTGGTATGCCTGGTTTCAGATCCCGACGGTATTCTGGATCGACGCATCAGATTTTACCTTAAAAATGGCGGCCTATGGCGGTGTCGTGCTGGCTATTCTGCTGTTTTTTGAGCGCTGGCAGTTTGGTGCCCTGATTGGAATGTACATACTCTATGTATCACTCTTTCATGCCGGTGATCTGTTTCTTAATTTTCAGTGGGACACTCTGTTAATGGAAACAGGCTTTCTTGCCATATTTCTTGTCCGGGGCGGGCCGAATAAACTGCTGATATTTCTGCTTCACTGGTTATTATTTCGTTTTCGTTTTATGTCTGGTTTTTTTAAGGTATACAACGGTGACCCGTCCTGGCTGGATTTGAAAGCCCTTGATTATTATTTTGAAACTCAGGTGCTGCCACATGCCGGTTCCTGGTATTTTCACCATTTGCCCCATTGGGTGCATACCGGTGGTACGGCTTATGTGTTCTTTGCCGAATTAATTGTACCTTTCTTTATTTTTCTGCCGCGCCCGTTTCGAATTGCCGCAGCTTTAATTACCATTTTTACCCAGTTACTGATCATGGCGAACAGTAACCATAATTTTGTCAATCTTCTGGTGATTGTGCTGTGTATATTTCTTTTAGACGATCGAATTATTGCCAGACTATTGCCAGAACGACTGCGTTCTCGCATTCAGTCTGCAAAGTTGCCGCAGCCAGGCAGGTTATTAAAAACTCTGCTCGGGATATCAGGGGTCGTTATTTTTATTACCAGTGTTGCCGTATTCACCTCACGTATAACGCCGGTTCACTACCCTGATGTTGCTAAACAAATCTTTACCACTGCAAGACGAGTCGGTATAGGACATATTTTCCATGTCTATGGAATTATGCAGGTTGATCGTCAGGAGCTGGAAATACAGGGATCCAATGACGGGGTCAACTGGTATCCCTATGAGTTCAGATATAAACCGGGACCGGTTAATAAACGTCCGCCGGTTAATATCCCGCATCAGCCCCGACTGGACTGGATGATGTGGTTTTTACCTCCCCAGCGTGATACTTTCTGGCTGCGTCTGCTGCTTCAGCGTTTGCAGGAAGGCTCACCACAGGTTCTGCAGCTGTTTGAATATAATCCTTTTGAAGATCATCCACCCCGTTATCTTCGGGTAGTGGCCTATGAATATCAATTTACAACCCCGGAGGAAAAAGCAGCAACCGGGAACTGGTGGAAACGGAACTATCTGGGAGTTTTTCCTTATGTGAAGCCAAGATGGCCCTGAATGAATGGAGAACAGAATTGATAAGTTTTAAAGCATAAAAATGTATTATTCTGAAAAATTCAATAGTATCAGCCATCTTGTCGGCGCTGTTTTTTCCCTGATTGGTTTCGGGGCTCTGATTACTATTGCAGTACAACAACATAAATGGCAGGTTTCTCTAAGCTTTATTACATTTGGTTTGGCCCTTGTTGTTATGTACAGTTTCTCAACGCTTTACCACAGTTTTTCACAGCCTGAAATAAAAAACATTTTTCAGAAACTGGATCATATTGCGATCTATCTTTTAATTGCAGGAACATACACTCCTTTTGCAATGGTCACTTTATATGACAGTAAAGGTGTATTGATTGTAATAACCGAGTGGGCCCTGGCTCTTACAGGCATTATTCTTGAGTTAAAGATAAAAAAACGTATCGAAGTATTACAGTTGGCCATTTATCTGATAATGGGCTGGCTGATCGCCATTGATTTCACGGCATTGCAGGTGAGGCTCGAGTTTGCAGGTATCTTCTGGCTGGTATTTGGCGGAGTTATTTATACTGTAGGCATTGTTTTTTATGTGCTGGATGATAAAAATGCTCTAAAGCATGCCCACGGCATCTGGCACTTATTCGTCTTATTGGGTTCCTGTAGTCACTTTATTGCTATTGTCGGCTATGTAAGATAATAAATTTTGAATTTATAAAACACCTGAAATTTGGGGGGAAACCAAACGAGAAATAAAGTATATGCTTTTGAAATAAGCAGAAAACAATGAGAGGATTCTTTTTTTGTAGGGAAAACGTAGTAGAACGTTTTTTCTCGTAGAGAAATGGTGGGTGATATAAGATTCGAACTTATGACCCCCGCCTTGTAAGGGCGGTGCTCTGACCAGCTGAGCTAATCACCCACAGCTGTTAAGTGGTGCGTATTTTACTAAAGATAATGGGAATTGCAATAAAAATAATTATAAAATTTTAATAAAATCAAAATAAACTGTTGACATAATCAAAATGACTATCTATAGTTCTAATCAAATTGATTATAACCTTGAGATCGGGTTTCTGCTTTTGTCTGGAATCAACTAAGGTTAAATCAATAGTCGATTAAAACCATAGAGGAGTTTAAAATGTCCAGTCTGAACAGCATTGAAAACAGTTTAATTGAGCAGCACTTTACTTTAAAAGCCATTACTGAAAAACTGGGTTTAAGCATGCGTTTAAGTCCTTCCGGCTGGCTGGTTCAGGATCCTTATGAACGGTCTATGTTAATGACCCGTCAGCAGTTGCCTAAAGAAGCCGGTGCACTTGAGGATAAATTAAGAAGAGTTTTTCTTAGTCAGTTGAACTGATTTATTTAGGTTTAATGGAGCCATTGTTTTGAAGCAGCAAAATAAACTGACCATTGCCATATCTTCCAGAGCGCTGTTTGATCTGGAAGAGGGGCATAAGGTTTTTACGGAGCAGGGTGTAGAAGCTTATTGTAAATATCAGATTGAGCATGAAAATGATCTGCTTGAGCCGGGTGTGGCCTTTTCTCTGGTTAAAAAACTGCTGGCTTTAAACGGCAATACGCCTGATGAAGAAAAAGTAGAAGTGATTCTGCTTTCCAGAAACAGTGCCGATACCGGTCTGCGGATTTTTAATTCCATTGAGAAGCATAAACTGCCTATTTATCGGGCGGCATTTACCAGTGGTGAGTCTCTGTACCGTTATATTGAACCCTTTGGCGCCCATTTGTTTTTATCTGCAGACCCTTCCGATGTACGAGAAGCTCTGGAAATGGGGATAGCGGCTGCCGCTATTTTACCCTCTGCCAGCCGCAGTACCGATCAGGGGCAGCTACGTATTGCCTTTGATGGGGATTCGGTGATCTTTTCTGATGATGCAGAGCGTATCTACAAACAGAAAGGTCTGGCGGCCTTTGATGCGTCAGAACGGGCAGCGGCTAATGATCCGTTACCCGGTGGCCCCTTTAAGGAGTTTTTACGTCTGCTGCATAAACTGCAGACAGAATATCAGGGTGTTGAATCGCCTATTCGTACCGCTCTGGTCACGGCTCGTGGTGCACCGGCCCATGAACGGGTTATTCGAACCTTAAGAGCCTGGGATATTCGTATTGATGAAGCTATATTCCTGGGGGGTAAGCCTAAAGGTGAGTTTCTTAAAGCCTTTGGTGCGGATATTTTCTTTGATGATCAGACCGGTCATTGTGAATCTGCCGCAGAGCATGTTCCAGCCGCTCATGTTGTCCATGGTGTTTCTAACCAGTAACAATATAAATCAAAAGAGCTATATTATCTTATGCAAAGTACTTTCCTTGCCTGGGTATTCCGTATGCCGCTTATACGGCGCTGGTCCTTAATGTTCTGCCATAAAGCGGAAAATATAGCGGAACATTCTCACCAGGTGGCCGTGGTTTCTCATTTATTAGCCATTATCTATAATAAAAAATTTGCTGAACCCGGACAGACGATCAGCCCGGAAAAAGCCGCCACCATAGCCCTTTATCATGATCAGATAGAAATTTATACCGGGGATACGGTGACGCCCATTAAATACCATAATCCTGAGTTAACGGCTGAATATAAAAAGCTGGAACAATCAGCAGAAAAACTGTGTCTGGAAACCCTGCCTGATGAATTTAAGGAAGATTTTCAGGATATTCTACTGTCAGCAGAAATAGATAAACAGTATGCCCGAATCATTAAATCAGCCGATGTGATCTGCGCCTATATCAAAACTCTGGATGAACTCAAACACCATAATTATGAGTTTGAGCATGTAAAGCTTAACCTGGAAGAACGACTGGAACAGCTAAAAATATACCCGGAAGTGGCTTATTTTATGGATACCTTTCTGGATTCCTGCGTGGTGTCACTGGACAAACTGACAGCAGAGAATATAAAACCTTAAAAATCATATGTTATTTCAATAACTTATCTTTCTGGTTTTCAATATTAATATAGTGTAATATTGCCCGCCTGTTACCTGTGTATTAATGTGTTAATGAGTTTCCGGGACTTTAATTGTTATGAAATACTTTTTTCGCTATTTTTTTAGAACCCTGCGTTTTATTCTGGAACCCTTTATTTTGCTGTGGGATAAGCTAAGTACGCCCAAAGGTGTGCAGCGCAGTGAACAGGAACAGGCAGAAATGGATAAGCGCACAGCTAATCTGGCGCTTTACCAGTTTAATTCCTGTCCGTTCTGCATTAAAGTTAGACGCCAGATTAAACGTCAGTCTCTGAATATAGAACTGCGTGATGCTCAGCATAATCCTCAGTACCGTGAAGAACTGTTACAGGGCGGGGGAGAGATAAAAGTCCCCTGTCTGAAAATTACTGATGAGCAGGGTAAGGTCACTTGGATGTATGAATCCAGTGATATTATTCAGTATCTGCAGGATAATTTTAGCTGATAAACCTGCTCAGTGTTCAGGCACTACAGATCAGGTACAGCTTAGTTCATTAATTACATCCTTTAAAATATCTATTCCCTTATCCATAATGGTTTGTGAAGTATAGAAATGTGGTGAAAAGCGTATATTGCCATGACGCATAGCGCAAATGACATTTTTCTTCATCATTGCCTGATAGATAGCCTCTGATGATAGTTGCCTATGTCTGAAGGCAATAATACCGCTAAGACGATCTCTGGAGAGGCTGGACATAATTTTAATATCCGTGAGTTGTTTCAGCCTGTCAGCCAGATACTGAGTATTAGACAGTACCTGCTGTGCTATTTTATCAATACCATGTTCCAGTATTAAAGACACACTGCTGTGCAGGGCATGCACGCCCAGCATATTCGGGCTGCCGCATTCAAATTTCCGGGCACTGCGAGCCGGATGCCATTCCAGGGCATCAAAGTTATACAGGTCTTCGGTCATATGCCAGCCGAACTGGCTGGGTTTTAACTGTTCAAGCAGGTTGTCCCGGCAATAGAATACGCCCAGTCCTTCGGGACTGATTAACCACTTATGACCATCAGCCATAATACAGTCCGCATGAATAGCCTGAACATCTATCGGCAGGGCGCCGAGGCTCTGAATAGCGTCTACACAAAACAGAATATTATGCTGCTGACAATACTGTCCTAATTGCTGCAGATCCATTCGCAGACCGTCAGCATATTGTACCGA
>JALTKC010000575.1 GCA_027076245.1 Gammaproteobacteria bacterium | reverse complement strand
CAGCAGGCGGTTGACTTCCCGGCGTTTGGCAACAATATCCGGACTGATGTTTTTGTCATGGAAGAAAATAACGGTGGAATCACCGCCGGCTCTGTTTTTTAGCAGGCGCATACCTACAGCACCGGATTTCTGGATATCTCTTAGCAGGCTGACTACCCGGTAGTATTCATCATCGCCTTTGCGCTGGTTGGCACCTGCTGTGATCTGGCTCTGCAGACCGTTAATAGAACGGGTGGTAAGAGGAAAAATCAGATCCACCGGCCAGCCGGACTGCATTAAAAACAAAATGGCGCGGGGTGGAATAGGGGTCATAAAACTTTTATTAAAATGACTGCCGGTAATTGGCTGGTAGGTAATGGTCGGGCGGTCAGAAAACTTGCCGGAACCGCCGATACTAAAAATATCACTGGCGGTTTGTCCGGAATGAATACCGCTCATATTGACAGAGCTTTCCAGCGTATAACCGCTGACAATTGAGGTGACTTCGACAAACAGCGGCATATCGGCATAGCGCAGTTTAACAATATTCAGTAAGGTCTGTTCTTTCCAGGAATCAGCAATGGCGGTATTGTAATCAAAACGATCGCGGGGAATAGTCTGCGGGCCGATATGGGTACAGGCATTTAAAAAAACAGTGGACAGTACAATAATGAACAGTAATCGTTTTGACACAAAAAATCCTTATACTTGTTTATAATTTAGCGGTAGAATTTTAACACAGACCGTTTAATCCCGCATAATATCTGGAAAATCATCCTGGAGCAGAAAGTGGATACCGATATCGCTCAGCAATTATGGAATACCAATAAGGAAATCAGTATAGCCAAAGATCAGGAGAAGAAAGAAGGCCTGTTTTTAAGAGCCCGCTGGGAATCCGAACTGGATAAAAATATTGATGCTGTGTTTGATAAACTGTATGTTTTTTATGAATATACCATTATCGACAAGGCACGTATTGTTTTTGGTTCTGACCTGATTGAAGTGCGTTATTCCAATAACCCTTTTTGTCCTAAAGCCTATGTACTGGACGAGTTTCTGGCGTTGCCTGAAGAAAACCAGTTTGATTTTGATATCTGTTCAGGAATAAATATTGAGGATATTGAAAAGTCCTTACTGGCGATGAAGGATCTGCGTTTTAAAAACATAGAATATCTGGAAGCCTTTCGTATCAACAGTTATTCTGGCAATATCTGGGCGTATTTTTCCTCCAGTTCCTCTTTAATCACCGATTACCGATATTTTCTGGAGTATCAGAAAATTCGCTCTGATCCGCATATCAGTCATGATCAGGCTCTGCAGAAAATGAACTTTACCAGCAGTTTTTTTCGTGGCGACAAGGAGTTTTTTGATAAGCGACTGAAAACCCACCGTAAGGAAAGCGAAACCGATCAGCAGATCGATCAGATGATAGACACAGTACTGAAACTGTTTAAAGAGAATAAAATTTTTGAAATTCAGGTTTATCTCGGCTCAGGCGTGATCCGGGTCATTACTCCTGAAGAGCCTTATACCACCTATGCCTTTAATGGGGTGGATGAGCTGAAACTGGCAGCAAAATACTATAAAAATACCCCGATGACACTAGAACAGTCCTTAAAAAACAAAAACTTTAACCGGCCCAATCTGAGAATGAACCGCAACCTGGTTAATCAGACCTTTATGGCGGCTAAAAAATATCGCCTGATTGATGAAAGCCTGTATCTGAGAGTATTTTATATTGATTTTATGTACAATCAGATACTGACTTCTTTTTCCTGCGGCGGCACCCGCTATCAGAAGGCCGAAAAATTTATTGAAGATTATTATCGGTATTTTGAAAGTAAACAGAGTTGATAATAAAGAGCCTGTGTAAGTTATTGTGATTTCCTCAATAAACATTTAAAGAAAGTACATAAGTAACTTGTTTTTTTAAGGGTGTATTGAGTAAAAGGAAAGAAAAGTCAGAAAAGAAAAAAGGGATATAAAAGACTTATATCCCCCAAAGAAGCTAAATAAATGAGCTTAAAGTTTAGAAAATGGCAGTTACCTGGAAGGACAGAACATCGCCCAGTTCATCAAGTGTTTTATCTGCAGTATTGTTATCTTTACCATCACCATTACGGATAGCGTAGTTAACGGTTGCACGGGTTTTCTTATTAAAGAAGTACTGTGCGCCCAGAGTCCAGGTATCAAATTTTCTTTCCAGACCAACACCGTTGACATCAAGGGAGTTATTAGTTGCTCTATTATACCGGTCATATCGTGCAGCCAATTCAATATTAGGCAGAACTTTATAACCAAAATCAACATACCAGCCATCAGCTTCTTCATCTGGCAGAATATTAAATTGAGAGGCTAATGTAATAGCAGAGTTAGATGGGTTTGTTCCCACATTTCCAGGTATAGCTCCACCGCTGGTACCATTAAAAATCATACCATCTGCTTTATTATATTCAGCAGCAGCACGGATTTTTCCTTTACGATAGGTAGTACCAATACCCCAGCGTTTTCTGTCAAATTCATCTTCTCTGAAAGTTGCACCGGCACCTTTACCAGAACTGGTGAGAATTTCACGTTTACCTTTTTGATACCAGGCAAAGGTTTTCCAGCCGTTTCTACGAGCACGTTTTCCATCATAAACTTGCTCAACAGAGAAATAGAGATAATAGTCTTTGTTATTATTTTTATCGCCCTGATTTAAGCCGTTACCATTACCCACCATACCTGAATAAGAGAATTCCCAGTCTTCAAGACCATCAAAAACAAAAGTATCGAATATCTGAATACCGGTATCACGAGCCGCACCAAATGCAGTCCATTCATTGCCTTTGGTACACACATCAAGGTATTTTGAATTAGATGGTACAGCGCCACCAGGTGTTTGAATACAGGGTGCCTGACCATCAATTTTAAAATGTCGTTCAAGCAATTGCTGATTGGCATATCCGGTAAAATTGATCCAGTCAAATAAGGCAATACCCTGGTAAACTTCTTCACTCATAGGTGTTTTAAATTGACCTACTCGTACCCGGGCACCAGGAATATGGTTAAATGTGACACTGGCATCCGTTAACTCAACAGCAGAACCGTATTCTGTAATACCATTTTTACCAAATTCTGCCAGAATGAAGTAATTGATTTTATCATCTAATGGAAATCCCGCACCTCTAATACCAATACGTGCACGACGTAACTGGAATTGAGAGTTGCTGTCAAGATTAGGCCCAATAGAATTAAAGGCTGCATCCTGTCCTGCCCATGGATTACCTACACCAGTTGGTAATTTATTATTTTCAACCCGTTCATACTGCGGCTGTAAAAAGCCCCATAATTTGGCACGAGGAGCTGAACCGGGTTCTTCTGTACCCTGAACCATTAACCAGTTTACAGCCTGAGCCTGACCGGCAATTAAAATACCACTGCCAACAGCAATAGCACATAGTGATTTTTTAAATATATTCATAAATTTAATCCCAATTTTTAGCTAATATTAATCATTGTTTTTTCAGATAAATAATCTGAATCAGGGTTTAACCAGAATGTAGCCTTTATCAACCAGATCCATAATACGAACCACTCCGGCGGAGACAGGTACAGCAACAGGATTCAGTTCAGGCGCATGCCCTAACTTTTTAGTGAATGCTTTAATAGTGTTTTTACAGGCTGAGAAACGTACGCCTTCATTATTTAAGGCATCTATGCGCTTGGTGTTGGAATTGCCTAGCGTTAACAGTCTTAAACCGGGACCAAAGGCTACAATTTCAACATCTACCTTGTCAGAACCGTAATGCTTTAAGATGTTACTGGCAACGTTAAGTACCAGGGTTTGTTTAAAAGGATTTGGATCGCTTATCTGCAAAACCACATGCTTTTCAGCAAACGGCTTGGCTTCACTGGCTATACCAAGAAGTGGGGCCACTATTAGTGAAATTAGTAACGTAATAAGTATGATTTTTTTTAACATAATAACTCCATATTTTTATAAGTCATAAGTAAAGACGCAGTCACATTGTTTTTATTCCATAATAATTAAAATAAATTAATGATTCTGTTATAAAAATATTATAAATAACTAATATGTGATATATTAGGCGTTAGTATTTGTATGGTTAATATTGAGTATCTTTTTCTGAATACAATGTTGAGATGAATGAGATAAGTAGGGTGAAATAAAATGCTATTTGCTTTAATAGTAATGACTTAATGTGGCTAATTTAGTATAGTTATAAATAAATTATGCATTTACCTAAAGTCTAAAACCTGTCATGTCCAAGCCCCTATCTGAAACACAGGTGAGTTTAACCATTAACGGCAGGCCCATTTCGGCACCGCAGTCGCTTTCTGTTATACAGGCGCTCTGGCACGCTGGTTATCCCAGGGTTAAAGGTGTGGGCTGTCTGGAAGGTGTTTGCGGTTCCTGTCGGGTTATGGTGCGTCGTAAGGACAGTACCGAACTGAGTATGGAACTGGGCTGTCAGTTATTAATTGAAGACGGTATGGATGTACTCTTTGCCGGTTTTGATACCCCGTCTCTGCATCATTATCAATTATCGGATATTCAGTCCTCCTGGCATGTGCAGACTCGTTTTCAAAATATTTTCCCTGAAGCAGAGCAATGTCGGCATTGTCACGGCTGTAATGCCGCCTGTCCAAAGGATATTGATGTTGAAACTGCGGTTGATCTGGCAGTAAAAGGGCATTTTAAGGAATGCGGTGACCTGTTTATAGACTGTGTTATGTGTGATTTATGTATGACCAGTTGTCCTGAATTTATTGAGCCCAATCATGTGGGGCTGTTTGCCCGCCGTGTGTCAGCTTATTTCGATACCCGTCCCTCCAATCTGATTAACCGCCTCGAAGCTATTCGAAGCGGCCAGATGCGGGTGGTTACAGATGAGGAAAACGATACATGAGCTCTTCTGATAATATGACTGTTCATTCAGGACTGACTTATACACAGGCTCTGGATAATTATCTTAAGCGCAAAGAATTTCCTGCCCGTGAACTGGATATGGATGAGCAGCAATTGCTGAACACTTTTCATCCTGATCACCGCTCTGAAACGATGACCACGTTAAACGTTGGCCCTAATAAGGGTGAACCCTGTCATAGTCAACTGGCGGAATTACTACAGGCCGACTCCCGTATAGATGCCTCTGATCTGGCCGGTGTTCGAATTGAAGAAACCGATGTACTGGTGATTGGCGGCGGCGGAGCGGGCTGTGCTGCGGCACTGACGGCAGCCGAATCCGGCGTCAGAGTCATTCTTGCCACCAAACTGCGCTTGGGTGACAGCAATACCATTATGGCTGAAGGTGGTATTCAGGCTTCAGTACATAAGCAGGATACTTTACAGGCGCATTATAATGATACCTGGAAAGCCGGTTATAAGCTGGCAGATAAAAACCTGGTTAAACAACTGGTCACCGATGGGCCTGAAACCATACGCTGGCTGATCCAGCAGGGTATGCAGTTTGACCTCGATTCTGCCGGTGATTTGCTGACCCGCAGAGCTGGCGGTACATCCGCCAGCCGGGTGGTGCATTTTCGTGATTATACCGGCCTGGAAATGATGCGTGTCCTGCGTGAATCAGTGTATAACCATGCAGCTATTGAAGTGCGCAATTATGCACCGGCCGTGGAACTGCTCAGTAATGAGTCCGGTCATTGTGCCGGAGCCATACTGTCTTCTCTGGAAGACTCCCGTTATCTGCAGATAAAAGCCCGTACTGTTATTGTTGCCACTGGCGGTATTGGTCGTCTGCATTTAAATGATTTTCCTACCTCCAATCACTTTGGGGCAACCGGTGACGGTCTGGTACTGGCTTATCGACTGGGTGCCCGCCTGCGGGATCTGGATTCATTTCAGTACCATCCGACCGGTGTGGCTTATCCTGTCCATTTATCCGGTACACTGATAACAGAAGGTCTGCGTTCTGCCGGGGCGTATATTATTAATGCTCACGGCCAGCGTTTTGTCGATGAACTCAAGCCGAGGGATATTGTAGCGGCTGCCATTATCAGGGAGTGCCGGGAAGGCAGGGGAGTGTCAGAGCAGGATTTTCGAGGCGTCTGGCTGGATACTGCCGGTCTGGAGAGTCGAAATCCGGGTATTTTACAACAGCGTTTTCCCAAACTGGTGCAGTTGGGACTGAAAAGTCGAATAGATATCAGAAAACACCCCATGTTAATTTATCCTACCCTGCATTATCAGAACGGCGGTGTGATTATAGATAAAAACGGTCAGTCAACCGTACCTGGCCTGTACTGTGTGGGCGAAGTCAGTGGCGGTATTCATGGCAGAAACCGTTTAATGGGCAATGCTCTGCTGGAAATTATCAGCTTTGGCCGCAAAGCAGGTGCCGATGCGGCCCGGCAGAGACAGAGCCGGGGTCATAAAAAAATTACCCTGGATCACATTAGCCGGCTACGCAGAGAACTGATGCAAAACCATATGCCCATGCAGTTCAGTTCACCCCTGTTATTTCCCGATTATACCCGCCGTGCAGAGGCTGATAATGATCAGGAGCACCCTGATTATCCGGGGATGTTTGATTTATGAATACGGTGTTTAAAAATCATGTCCTGCTGCATCCCAATTCACTGGGCAATAACCTCAGCAACTGGCTGAGCAGTTATGGCGGCAGCGGTTTAATAAAAGCCCTGCAGCAGCCGGAGGCCATTATACCCTTACTTAAGGAAGCGGGTTTAAGAGGCCTGGGCGGCAGCGGTTTTCCAACCTGGAAAAAATGGCAGGCCGTGGCACAGCAGGATAATAATACTGACAAATACCTGATCTGCAATGGCAATGAAGACGAACCGGGCACCTTTAAAGACGCTTATTTAATGAGCCGTTCGCCTAACCAGGTGATTGAAGGGGCCTTGATCAGTGCCGTAGCTAATGGGACTAACCGGATAGTATTTTATATTAACCCCGAGCAGGACAAGGCTCTGGCCAGTATGCGGGAAGCTGTGGCGCAATGGCAGGGCAGTGATCTGCTGCAGCGTACGCAAGCGGTAACAGGCAAGACCATTGAGTTTCAGGTTATGGCCAGTTCCGGACATTATATTGGCGGGGAAGAAACGGCAGCCATTGAATCGGTGGAAGGCAAATTTCCTTTTCCACGGGGCAAACCGCCGTATCCGGCGCAATCCGGCGTTAACGGCTGTCCTACCCTGGTCAATAATATTGAAACCCTGGCCAATATTCCGCACCTGATTAGAAACGGTGCCAACTGGTTTCAGAAACTGGGTAAAGGACTGTCATCCGGCACTAAACTTTACTGCCTCAGCGGTGATGTCTTATATCCCGGGGTTTATGAACTGCCCATGGGGACGCCCTTATCTGAACTGATTTATATACACGGCGGCGGTATGCTGCTGGAGAAAAAACTCAAAGCAGTATTTACCGGCGGAGTTTCCAGTACCATTTTAACGCCAAAGGATCTGGATGTGCCTCTGGACTTTGACTCGGTGCGGATCCGCGGTTCCAGTCTGGGCACCGGTGCCATGATTGTGGTATCAGAAGGGACGGGTATTGTCAGACAGGTTACTGAATACGTTAATTTTTATGCCCATTCTTCCTGCGGACAATGTCCATCCTGTAAAACCGGTACTTATTATATTTCTCAATTGCTTAACCGCATTGATACTGGTCAGGCCGGAATCAATGATCTGGATACCCTGATCAACCTGTGTGCCATTCTTCCAGGCAGTGGCCGTTGTCATTTATTGGACGGAGCCATTAAAATTGTGGACAGTTCCCTGTTTCATTTTAAGGATGAATATCAGCATTCGTTTAACTCAAAGGCAAAAACTGAACTATGAATTTACACGAATATCAGGCCAAAAGTCTGTTTACCGGTTTTGGCATACCAGTGCCGGCCAGTGTGCCTGTAGGCAGTGCAGAAGAAGCACTTAGGGCGGCAGAGAATCTCGGCGGTGACAGCTGGATGGTTAAAGCCCAGATCTATGCCGGTTCCAGAGAGTTATCCGGCGGGGTAAAACGGGTCAACAGTACCGAGGATCTGACAACTGTCTGTAATAATCTGTTAGGTAAAGCACTGTCCACCCCACAGACAGACGGTGAACAACTGCCGGTTAACCGGGTACTGATTGAACAGGCAATCGATATAAAACAGGAAATGTACCTGAGTGCTCTGGTGGACAGAGACAGTGAAACCGTCACTTTTATGGCTTCCACACAGGGCGGTGTCAATATAGAAGACATTGCAGAAAAAAGTCCGGAAAAAATCATTCATATCCAGGTGAATCCCTGTACCGGTCTGCAGGCCTATCAATGCCGTCAGGTGGCCTTTGCGCTTGGCCTCAGGGGCAGTCATGTTGCAGAACTGACGGATATTATGCTGGGACTGTATGATCTGTTTGTTTATAAAGACCTGACCCTGGTTGAGATTAATCCTCTGGTAATTAGCAAGGAAAACACCATTCTGGCTCTGGATGCCAAGCTGACTATTGATGATAATGCTTTATACCGACGACCTGATTTACGGGAAATGCGTGATACCACTCAGGAAAATTTTAAGGAAGCCAGGGCCTTGGAATCTGGTATTAACTATATCGCACTGAATGGCAATATCGGCTGTATGGTAAACGGGGCGGGTCTTGCAATGGCGACTATGGACTTAATTAAACTTCATGGCGGGGAACCGGCTAATTTTCTGGATGTCAGTGGCGGCACGACTGCTGAAAAAGTAGCAGAATCCTTTAAGCTGATTTTAACAGAGCCGGACGTTAAAGCCATTCTGGTAAATATTTTCGGCGGTATGGTGCATTGTGACTTGATTGCGGAAGGTATTATTCAGGCCATGCAGGAAGTCAGTGTCGCTATTCCCGTTATTGTTTTTCTGGCCGGAACCAATGCCGCACAGGGACTGGATATTCTGGCACAAAGCAGTCTGAATATTGAAACCGCCAGTGATCTGACTGAAGCTGCCAGAAAAGCGGTTGCCTGTACAGCGGCCTGAC
>JALTKC010000574.1 GCA_027076245.1 Gammaproteobacteria bacterium | reverse complement strand
AGCCTGAACTTACCGGCACTGGTGGGTAGTTGGCACTCACTAACTTTTTCTACTGAATGCTCATTTTTCAGACGGTATTCAATCAGATCCGCAATAGTGCCAATTTTAAGATCAAACTTTTCCGCAAACTTTTCCAGATCAGGCCGACGTGCCATGGAGCCGTCTTCATTAAGAATTTCTACAATAACAGCCGCCGGTTCCAGACCTGCCATACGCGCCAGATCACAACCCGCCTCAGTATGGCCGGCACGAGTCAGCACACCGCCGGGCTGAGCTTCTAAAGGAAAGATATGACCGGGCTGTACAATATCCGAAGGTTTGGCATCAGGCGCCACCGCAGCCTGAATAGTCACCGCGCGGTCACCGGCAGAAATTCCGGTGGTTACCCCTTCGGCGGCCTCAATGGACACTGTAAAATTGGTACCGTATTCTGCACTATTGCGATCCACCATCAAAGGGATCTGCAACTGCTTACAGCGCTGCTGGGTCAGGGTCAGACAAATCAGCCCGCGGCCATTAGTGGCCATAAAGTTAATATCTTCAGGCGTAACCTTACTGGCCGCCATCAGGAGATCGCCCTCGTTCTCACGATCCTCGTCATCCACAATAATGACCATCCTGCCCTGACGGATATCATCCAGTATTTCTTCTATTGAATTAAAATTAGCCATAAAGTTATTTACTGTTTACCTGCTGTTAATATTGTTTCCGTGTTGCTTTCTATGTAGTTTTCTATAAAACTTTCTATAAAAATTTCTATAAAAATTTCTATAAAAAGTCAGCGATTTAAAAAACCATTTTCTGCCAGTAAGGCCATAGTAATAGCCTGCTCCGGTGCTGCCTCGGCGGCCTTATCACCGAGTAACAGACGCTCCAGATAACGGGCAATAATATCCACTTCCAGATTCACTTCTGTCCCGGCCTGAGCATCGGCCAGCGTAGTTTCTGACAGAGTATGCGGCACAATATTCAGCTCAAATACTGCACCGTTGACCGCATTAACCGTCAGGCTGATACCATTGACACAGATGGAACCCTTAGCGGCAATATAGCGAGCCAGTTCATCCGGTGCCTTGATCCGAAAATGAATGGAACGCCCGGCCGTACTGCGCTCCACAACCTTACCCACACCGTCCACATGGCCGCTGACAATATGTCCGCCCAGATGCGTGGTCGGCAGCAGGGCTTTTTCCAGATTAACCCGACTACCTGTCTTTATATGTCTGAAACCGGTTTTTGACAAGGTTTCAGCCGAAACATCGGCCCAGAAACCGTCACCGGGCAGTTCAACCGCTGTCAGACAGACTCCGTTAGTGGCAATACTGTCACCAATAGCCACATCAGAGAGATCCAGAGCACCGGTTTTAATATAAAAACGACTGTCGATACCCTTAGGTTCAATAGCTGCTACCTGACCAATGGCCTGAATAATTCCGGTAAACATTGAATTACATTCCCGCCTGTTTATTCCGTAAAACCTTTGCCGTAATACGAACATCCCGACCCACCGCCCGGATATCTTTAATATCCAGTTCAATCCTGTCTGACATCTTGTCCAGTCCCGGAATATTAAATAAGCCCCGTGCCTCACCGCCCATTAAATGCGGCGCCATATACACCACCAGTTCATCCACCACACCCGCCCGTAGCAGAGAACCGCCCAGGGTCGCACCGGCTTCCAGCAGGACTTCATTATACTGATGCTTTGCAAGCACCGTCATTAAAGCACTGGCCGATAATACCTCACGACCGGCTATCGTCTCTGTTTCAAGGTATTCTATTAGCGCACCGGATTGTTCCAGTGCCTGTAGCTTCTGTGTCTGCTGCCCTGATGATTTGGCTGTACAAATCACGCTTTGTCCTTCCTGATGCAGAATGTTAGCATCCGGAGATATTTTTAGCTGACTGTCCATAATCACCCGGTCAGGCTGACGCAAGCGTTGTGAAGTCAAATCAGCAAAACGTTCATCACGCACATTCATGGACGGATCATCCGCCAGCACCGTACCAATGCCGGTTAACACTGCCGAGCTTTCTGCCCGCAACCTCTGCACATCCGCACGGGCCTGCGCAGAAGTAATCCACTGACTTTCACCGCTGGCCATGGCGGTACGTCCGTCCAGACTCATGGCCATTTTACAGCGCAGCAGAGGCTTGCCCGTTTCCATACGCTGAATAAATCCCGGATTTAAGGCTCGTGCTTCCGCCTCCAGAACCCCAACCCTGACCTCCAGGCCGTGTTCCTGTAAACGTTTAATCCCCTGACCCGCCACCAGCGGATTGGGATCAGCCATCGCCACCACCACCCGCGTAACCCCGGCTTCAATCAGGGCATTACTGCACGGCGGCGTCCGGCCAAAATGACTGCACGGCTCCAGAGTCACATAAGCCGTTGCACCTTTGGCGGACTGCTTATTACGCTCCAACTCCGCCAGAGCATTAACTTCAGCATGGCCCTGACCAGCAAACTGATGCCAGCCCTGAGCAATGATCTGCCCATCCCGAACCAGCACACAGCCGACTCGGGGATTAGGATGCGTGGTGTACCAGCCCTTTTTTGCCAGTGCAACGGCCTGAGCCATAAAAAATTCATCACCGGCCCGCATAGTATTCTAGTCCGTTTCCTGCTCAGCCTGTGGGGCTTCCAGCTTCTCAATTTCCTTACGAAACTCATCCAGATCCTGAAAACTGCGGTACACCGAGGCAAAACGCACATAAGCCACCTGATCCAGCAACTTAAGCTCATCCATCACCCACTCCCCCACACGACTGGCAGGCACCTCACGGTCGCCGGTCGCCCGCAAGTTATTCTTAATATGATTCACCGCCTGCTCAATGGTCTCCAGAGACACCGGCCGCTTCTCCAGCGCCTTTAACATCCCCTGCAGTAATTTCTGATCATCAAAGGGCACCCGGGAACCATCACTTTTAACAATCCTCGGCATCACCAGCTCTGCGGTCTCAAAGGTCGTAAACCGCTCACTACAGGTCAGACACTCCCTCCGACGCCGCACAGAGTCCCCTTCATTAGCCAGACGGGAGTCGATTACTTTGGTTTCCGGAGCATGACAAAATGGACAGCGCATAAGCTCTTAATTCTCCCTCACAAAACACTACGTTTTACTGTTTACCCCCAAACCAAACCCCGGGCTCTCAAATAAAACCTCGGAGTAAGCAGGGTCCGTTAGCCCATTCTGAAGTTTCGGCAGCAGGGACGCTGCCAAAAAGCCCCCATGGACGCGCTCTTCATAAAGAGAAGGGCGTCTTCAGAATGGGCTGACGGACACTGGTTACGGACTAAATTCAAGGCACCAGTTTCATACCTCAAGCATAAACAGGAAAACGCTTACACAAATCCAGTACCTGCTGCTTAACCCGCTGTACCACTTCCAGCTTCTCCATATTCTCTTCCGTCCGATCCGCTTCATCCATATTACACAGCTCATCCAGAATATCGCAGATCCAGCCCGCCAGTTCCGAACTTTCCTGCTCCTTAAAACCGCGCGTAGAAATAGCCGGAGAACCAATACGCAGGCCACTGGTTACAAACGGTGATTGCGGATCATTAGGTACTGAGTTTTTATTGACCGTAATATTGGCAAAACCCAGTGCCGCATCGGCGGCTTTACCGGTCAACTGACGGGAAATCAGACTGACCAGGAACAGATGATTATCGGTACCGCCAGACACCACATCATAGCCGCGTTCTAAAAAGACCGTAGCCATAGCACGGGCATTTTCTACGACCTGTTTCTGGTATTCAACATACTCATCTTCCATGGCTTCTTTAAACGCCACTGCCTTACCCGCAATCACATGCATTAAGGGGCCGCCCTGGGTACCGGGGAAAATCATGGAATTGAGTTTCTTTTCAATTTCAGGGTTGGATTTGGCCAGAATAATACCGCCGCGGGGACCGCGTAAGGTTTTATGCGTCGTTGAAGTGGTCACATCAGCAATCTGCACCGGACTGGGATAAACCCCGGCAGCAACCAGACCGGCCACGTGGGCCATGTCCACCATTAAATAAGCCCCCACTTCATCGGCAATATCACGAAAACGCTGCCAGTCCATAATACGGGAATAGGCACTGAAGCCGGCAATAATCATTTTAGGCTTGTGTTCTCTGGCCAAACGCTCGACTTCGTCATAATCCACTTCACCGGTAGCTTCATTAAGACCATACTGAACCGCATTAAATAACTTACCTGAAAAACTCACTTTAGAGCCGTGGGTCAGGTGACCGCCATGCGCCAGACTCATACCCATAACGGTATCACCGGCATTTAACAGGGCAAAATAAACCGCCGCATTGGCCTGAGAGCCGGAATGAGGCTGGACATTAGCATAATCAGCACCAAATAATTTTTTAGCCCGGTCAATAGCCAGTTGTTCCGCCACATCAACGTTTTCACAACCACCGTAATAGCGTTTGGAAGGATAACCTTCCGCGTATTTATTGGTCAGCACCGAACCCTGGGCTTCCATTACTCTGGGACTGGTGTAGTTTTCAGAAGCAATTAACTCAATATGCTCTTCCTGACGCTTCTCCTCATTCTGCATCGCGTCCCAGAGTTCGTCATCATAGCCGGCAATTGTCATATCTTTTGTAAACATAAGGAGGATTCCTTTTAAAATTGAGTTAAAATACTGTGTTTTATATGCAAACCACGAAAAACTAACACAAAAACTATGCAGTTATTGAGGTTAATCCCAGTGGAAAATCACGGGATCATACCTTAATTATTAAAAAATTTCATGCCCCGGAGTAGCCAATTGCCTCAAGCTCATAATAACAAGAAAGAATCTGCAACTTTAATGGATTATTTAAAAACCTGGCCGCTGTTTTTACTGCCCCAGCATTTTTTATCAGCACTGATGCATCGATTTATGCGTATTGAAGCCACCAGTTTTAAAAATTTTCAGATAGCCCGCTTTATTAAAGCCTTTAACGTCAATATGAGTGAAGCGGAACGGGAACATCCAGAAGATTACCGCCATTTTAATGATTTTTTTACCCGTGCCCTAAAACCTTCGGTACGTCCTGATCAAAGCTCTGAGCAGCAATTATGCTGCCCTGTTGACGGGGCTGTCAGCGAACTGGGCGATATTGAAGGCGATCAGCTTATTCAGGCAAAAGGCCATTATTTCAGTCTTGCCGATCTGCTGGCGGGTGATCAGGCACTGACGGAAACCTTTAAAAACGGCAAATTTGCAACCATTTACCTCTCTCCCAGAGATTATCACCGCATCCATATGCCCGTTAAAGGCACTTTAAAACAGATGATACAGGTGCCCGGACAGTTATTCGGGGTGAATAAAGCTTCTGTTAAGGCCATTCCCCGGCTGTTTGCCCGCAATGAACGGGTGATTAATGTCTTTGATACCACCGCCGGGCCTATGGCTCTGATTGAAGTGGGGGCGATTTTCGTAGGCAGTATTGAAACCATCTGGCATGGTGAGGTCAGCCCGCCCCGGCGCAAAATGGTCAAATATTGGAATTATCCGGGTGACACTGTTCTGAAAAAGGCTCAGGAAATGGGGCGTTTTAATATGGGTTCTACGGTGGTGCTGTTATTTGCGGATAATAATATTGAGTGGTCGCCGGCCATGCAGCCCGATGTACCGGTCAGAATGGGGGATGTATTAGGCGATATAAAACTTATCTCTCATAATAAAAATAATTCCAGCTCTGATAATATGAGTTGAGCAGATTCAGTAACGGATCTGAAGGTACGGCTTCATTAGGATAGATATTGTGCACACTGATAAAAAACTGCCCAAAACCGGCGCCCTGGCGCCAGTTTAATTGCTCAACCGGCTGTTTTTCCTGACATTTTGGACACTGGACTATCTGCTGATCCGCCTGCCACTGACTTAGATCCGGCAGTGTATCTGTAATCCTGACACCGCATTGGGAACAGGCACAGCGCGTTCGGTTCATCCCCCTGTAATAAACCGGCTGAGGAAAATACTGAGTCTGGATATGACAGAAGTTATGCCAGTTTTCCCGATCTGGTAGTGTCAGCTCAATTTGGGGAGAGCAGCCCAGAAAAGTGAGCATTTTCAGAAAGTTTTCACCCGCCAGATTAGCCTGATAATTGTCTATGCTGAAGGCTTCACCCATAAAGCCGGCTTTTTTCAGGCCGGCTATAAGCGATTCTGCATCAGCCTGTAGAAAATACAGTTCCTGGGGATGAAACACCAGTCCATAGCGGTTTTGTACGGTCATAATCAGGCTCGCTCGAAGGGAAAATTAATGACGTCATTAATATGCCTGGAACCGCTCATTACCATTAACAGACGTTCGATGCCAATGGCCACTCCGGCACAATCCGGTAAAGTCTCCACTGCTGCCAGAAAATGTTCATCCAGTAGTACCATCTGCTGACCATTGTGTTTGCGCTGTTCATTATCATGAATAAAGCGCTCACGCTGCTCCTGAGCATTGTTTAACTCATGAAAACCATTGCCCAGTTCCATACCATTAATAAAAATTTCAAAACGCTCTGCAACAGGCACAGCATTTATTTCGGTTATTCTGGCCAGTGAGGCCTGAGAGGCGGGATAATGATATAAAAAACACAGCTGAGCCTGCCCGGTATGTTCCGATTTACCCAGATGGGGTTCAATACAATGACTGAACAATAATTCCAGCCAGCGATCTTTTGGATCAGCTTTATCCAGTACATTGTCCAGTTGCTGTGCCCGGGCACAATCCATCAGCTCATCAATATCTGCCCTATGGGGATTGATGTGCAGATACTTTTCAAATGCCTGTTGCCAGGAAATAAAACAGCTTTCCGCCAGTGGCAGATGCTCTGCTAATAACAGGGTCAGCAACTGATCAATTTCTGTCATTAGCTGATGATGATCCCAGCCTTCACGGTACCATTCCAGCAGGGTAAATTCCGGATTATGCCGTGAACTCAATTCGCCCTGCCGAAACACTTTGGCAATCTGATAAATGGAACCGGAACCGGCGGCCAACAGGCGCTTCATGGCAAATTCTGGGGAAGTGTGTAAATAGTATTGAGTATGTTCAACCTGCTGGGTCAGGGGGATATAATCGGTCTGAAAACTTTCTATAAACGGATCGGTAATGCTTGCAGCAGACAGGACGGGCGTATCAACTTCCAGTACATTGTGCTGTTCAAAAAAAAAGCGGATGGTTTTCAGAGTCTGAGCCCTGAGCCGGATCAGCTCAGGGGAAGCGACAGGCTGCCAGTTATTCAAGGCTCTTCTGGTTCAATCTGGATTAAACAATGTTAATCTTTAGCACGGGAAACGTATTTACCGGTACGGGTATCAATTTTCAGTTCTTCGCCAATCTGTACAAATAAAGGCACCTGTACCACCGCTCCGGTTTCCATGGTAGCCGGTTTACCGCCACCACCGGAAGTATCACCTTTCAAACCAGGATCGGTATCCGTTACCGTCAGAGTCACAAAATTAGGCGGGGTCACTACCAGTGGGTTACCGTTCCATAATGTAATGGTACACATGTCCTGCTCTTTTAACCACTTTTCTGCGTCGCCTACAGCTGCTTTATCAGCCGCAATCTGCTCATAGGTTTCGGGATGCATAAAATGCCATTGTTCGCCGTCATTGTATAAATACTGCAGTTCGGTATCCATCACATCAGCCGCTTCGACCGATTCACCGGACTTATAGGTTCTTTCTACAACACGTCCGGTTTTCAGGTTTTTAACCTTAATCCGGTTAAAGGCCTGGCCTTTACCTGGCTTGACCACCTCGTTTTCAACAATGGCATAAGGATCGCCATCAATCATTAATTTTAAACCGGAACGAAATTCATTGGTGTTGTATGTTGCCATAAGTACTTTTTACCTTTATATGTACCGTTTGTATGCCCTGACGGCCTGATGAAATATTATCTGACGCTTTATTCTGCTAAAATGCTCTGCTTTTAGTGCCGGAACAGCAAAAACGCTCTATATGATACCCCGAAACCAGCCCCGAGACCAGCCGGAAAAAAACTTTACTGACCCTTTGCAGTTACTGCAATATCTGGAACTGGACACAGAGCAAAGCCCCTTTTCTGAAAACGCCATGGAATCTTTTCGTTTTAAAGTGCCAGCTGCATTTGCACAGAAAATGCAGCCGGGAAAAGCCGATGATCCTTTATTACTGCAGGTTTTTCCTGCACCGGAAGAACTGAATCGCCATAAGGATTACCAGAATGATCCTTTGGCAGAAGCCCGTTTCCTGTCCCAGCCCGGACTGCTGCAAAAATACCATGGCCGGGCATTGCTGCTGGTAACGCCCAGTTGTGCCATCCACTGCCGTTACTGTTTTCGTCGCCACTATCCCTATGAGGATAAGGGACATAGTCAAACCCAGTTGGAAAACAATATCAGACTGATTGAGCAGGATAGCAGTATCAGTGAAGTGATACTCAGCGGCGGCGACCCTTTATCCCTGTCCGATACCCGGCTGGAACATCTGTTTGAGCAATTACAGGCCATTAAACATCTGCAGCGCATTCGTATCCACAGCCGTTATCCCGTGGTTGAACCTGAACGGGTCACCACCGCTCTGCTCAATACCCTGAAACAATCCAGGTTACAGGTTGTAATGATTTTGCATATTAATCATGCCCATGAAATAGGGGTGGATAATCAGCATGTTTTCCGTCAGTTGCAGGACCATAATATTCTTTTATTTAACCAGTCGGTATTACTTAAAGGCATCAATGATTCTCCACAGGCACTGGCCGATCTGTCTGAACGCTTAATTCAAAACCATATTATTCCCTACTATCTGCATATGCTGGATAAAGTTCACGGAAGTGCTCATTTTGAAATCTCAGAACATACTGCTCTGGGCATATATAAACAATTACGTTCGCAGTTGCCCGGTTATATGCTTCCACGCCTGGTCAGGGAAATACCCGATGCCTCCGCCAAAATGCCGTTGTAATCTGACTTTGCAGTATTTGTAAATAATATCG
>JALTKC010000573.1 GCA_027076245.1 Gammaproteobacteria bacterium | reverse complement strand
ACGCTGAACGCTGAACGTTGAACGCTAACTGCTTTTTCTCAGCGCTCAACGCTCAGCGCTATGCTCCCCCCCTCCCCAATGCTATAATCACCCCTTTATCAACCCAAACTCCCCAGGGATATATGAAAGCATTACTCCTCCTGTTTGCTGATATCTGCCGTTTTAAAAAAGGGCCGGAAGATATTCCATATTCCACCAGCCTGTTTTTTCTCTTATTTGTCTGTAATTTGATTATTGAGATATTACTTGGTCTGGGTTTTTATTCTGCTTTTGATGCGGCTTTATTGTCTCTTACTTCAATATTAACGCTTTTTGTCTTTAGCTGGATCTGGCTGTTCCTGTTCAAATATAAGAGCCGATTTATACAGACTATAACGGCTTTTGTGGGGATCAGCCTTTTTACTAACCTGTTTTTCTTTTTACCCCTTACCCTTTTGTGGCAGGGTGGAATATTAATGGATCAGAGTTTTGCACTGATCAACCTGATTTTGCTGGCCTGGATACTGGCTATCTATGCTCATATTTTCAGGCGTGCCCTGGAAATTTCCTTCTTTCTTGGGATTGCCCTGGCTATTACCTATTTTATTTCCTATAGCAATCTCTCTAACTACTTTCTAGGAGTTAATTAATATGCATGTGCATATTCTTGGTATCTGTGGCACTTTTATGGGGGGGATTGCCCTGTTGGCACGGGCTAACGGGCATAAGGTTACGGGACAGGATCTTAATGTTTATCCACCTATGAGTACCCAGTTAGAAGAGCAGGGTATTGCACTGATTCAGGGGTATCAGGCAGAGGATTTAAAATCGGTTAAAGCTGATATTGTGGTTATTGGTAATGCGTTGTCAAGGGGTAATGAGGCGGTGGAATATGTACTGGAGCAGAATATTCCCTATACTTCCGGTGCCCAGTGGCTGGCGGAAAATATTTTGCAGCAAAGATGGGTGCTGGGTGTGGCGGGTACTCATGGAAAAACCACAACCAGTAGTATGCTGGCCTGGATTCTGGAATATGCCGGTTTAAAACCCGGCTTTCTGATAGGCGGTGTGCCCGAAAATTTTGGTGTTTCTGCTCGCAATGGGGAATTACCTTTTTTTGTGGTAGAGGCAGATGAATATGATACCGCTTTTTTTGATAAGCGTTCCAAGTTTGTTCACTATCATCCAAGATCGGTTATTTTAAATAATCTTGAGTTTGATCATGCGGACATCTTTGACGATCTTGATGCAATAAAAAAACAGTTTCATCATTTGATCCGTACAGTTCCCGGAAACGGCTTGATTATTTATCCACACAGTGACAAAAATCTACAGGATGTCATAGCTATGGGGTGCTGGAGTCAGACTGAGATGCTGGTTGAACATCATGCTCCTGACCAACAAGTTGGCTGGTCTGTTTCTCTGCTCAATAAAGATGGTTCAGAGTTTATGGTCAATTACAATAACGAGCTGCAGGGAACGGTTAAATGGAAACTATTAGGTCTGCATAATGTCTTTAATGCGGTTATGGCCATTGCCGCAGCCCGTCATGCCGGTGTACCAGTGAAGCATGGTATTGATGCCCTGGCAGAATTTAAGAATGTTAAGCGCAGGATGGAAATAAAAGGCAAGCTTAATAATATTACCGTTTATGATGACTTTGCTCATCATCCGACTGCCATTGCAACGACCATTGATGGTCTGAAACAGCATATTCCAGCCCAGGAACGAATTATTGCTATCCTTGAACCCCGTTCCAATACCATGAAAATGCAGGTGCATAATAAAACCCTGCCGGGGGCACTGGCCAGTGCCGATAAGGTGTTTTTCTATTTGCCGGATGACTATGCTGCAAAATTTGATGATACTCTGGAAGCATTAGGTGATAAGGCGGAAGCTTATAATAATCTGGATGATATGCTAGACTCAATTTTAGCTGTGACTCAAAGCGGTGATCATTTGCTGGTAATGAGTAATGGCGGTTTTGGAGGGATTCATCAAAAGCTGCTTGACGGCTTACAATAATAGCCGCTTTTTTACAGATAGTTTTGGTACAAAGCAGGATTTAATTCTTTATGGCTCAAAAAGTGGTAACGGTTGCCGTTACAGGTGCCTCTGGTGCGCCTTATTTTATTCAATTATTAAAAAGTCTTTTTGCTGCACAGGTTAAGGTCAATCTTCTGCTGTCTTCTGCGGCTCGAATTGTTGCGACAACTGAGCTGGGTCTGGAACTGCCTGCTGATAACCAGATACTTAAATCCTTTCTACTTGAATATCTGGAAACATCTGACTCCGATTTACTGGACATTTATGGTAAGGAAGAATGGACAGCACCGGTCGCCAGTGGTTCTAATCCTGCCCGGACGATGATTATCTGTCCCTGTTCCATGGGTACTCTGTCTGCTATTGCTCATGGTGCCAGTAATAATTTAATTGAACGTGCGGCTGATGTTATATTGAAGGAACGCAAACAACTTATCTTATTAACCCGTGAAATGCCCTATTCTTCAATCCACCTGGAAAATATGCTTAAATTAAGTCAGATGGGCGTAACCATAATGCCTGCTTCACCGGGCTTTTATCATCAGCCGCGTTCTATTGATGATCTGGTGGATTTTGTCGTAGCCAGAATACTCGATCATATCGATGTAAAACATAATCTGGTGTCCCGCTGGGGTTAGCTTACTAATAGTTTTAAAATATGGACAGACAGCTATGACTAATGCAACGAACAAAAAAACAGATTCAGCATTAATTATTAAGCGCCTGCCTATATTTCCCTTAAAAACGGTTTTGTTTCCAGAAGGGCCGCTTTCCTTAAAAATCTTTGAACCTCGTTATCTGGATATGCTCACAGAGTGTGAGAAAAGCGGTACTGGTTTTGGGGTCTGTCTGATCCGGGACGGTAATGAAACCGGCAAAGCGGCGGATATTTATTTAACGGGTACCCTGGCTCAGGTGACTTTCTGGGAAAACCGTAAGGATGGTTTACTGGGGGTGTCCGTTAAGGGTGAACGCAAGTTTCATATTCTGGATAAAACCATAGAAAAAAACGAACTGACGGTGGCTGAAGTTAAACTGGTTGAACTGGAACCGGTTCAGGCTGTACCAGAACAGTTTTTGCCCATGGTGACTGTTCTGGAAAAAATCATGCAAACTCTGAAGCACCCTTATATTACCCTGGAAAAAAAATACAATAATGCCTGCTGGGTGGGTTCGCGTCTGGGAGAATTATTACCCCTGTCTCTGGAGAAAAAACAGCAATTGCTGGAAATGAATGAGGCCAATGCCCGTCTGGCCATGCTCTATGAAGAAATGCTTACCATGGGTATTTTATCTGAGTAAGCCCCAGAGCCAGTAGCGTTATTAAAACCAGTCCAGTATAAGCCCAGTCTTTTCTATGATGTTGTGAGCGTTTGATCATAAAACCAATAACAATAAGAGCAGCCAGAATGGTTAATAAGCTGCCTACCTGAATTTCCAGATACTGGTCAAGGTGTTTATACAGATCACCCATAAAATAACCGGGCAGTATATAAACCGGTGCCCAAACCAGGGCAGAAAGGACATTAACGACAAAAAACAGCTTTCCGGACATACCCAGACTGCCGGCAATGGTGGGAATAACGGCTCGAATCGGCCCGACAAACCGTCCCAGTACCACGCTGTATGTTCCATACTGATGGAAAAATTCTTCTCCTTTAAGAAAGGCCTCTTTATGACGGGCATAGAGCCAGGAATGATGTAAAGGTTCCTTAAAATAAACCCCAATCCAGAAACTTATATTATCGCCGATTACAGCTCCAAGGAAGGCCCAGAATAAAGTAGGCCATAGTTCCAGAGTACCTGATGCAATTAAACCACCAATGGCCAGTAGAGCCACAGAACCGGGAAAGAAAAAACCGACCAGTAACAGGGTTTCCAGAAAGGCAATACCGAAGATCAACAGGTAGGTGTACTCGCTCTGTTCAATGAGTTGTGCAAAGTCCAGTGAATATAAATAATCCATAGCGATTTACTTTTTAATACCAATACCCTGGTGTAATAACCACAGACTGATAATGCCGAGTAATAGGATAAAACCCAGAATGATCAAAATGGCGGTACTCAGACTGGCATCAGAAACCCCCAGCATACCCATTCGAAAACCGTTAACCATGTATAGTACAGGATTAAACAGAGAAACATTCTGCCAGAAGGATGGCAGCATGTCGATGGAGTAAAATACACCGCCAAGATAAGTTAATGGGGTCAGTACAAAAGTCGGGATAATACTGATGTCATCAAAACTATTGGCAAAAATGGCATTGATCAGTCCTGCCAGGGAGAATAATACTGCCGTTAAAATGGCAATGGCTATAGTAATCACATAGCTGTCCACGGTAATGGTGGTAAAAAACAGGGAAACCAGAGTGACTACCAGTCCAACGACCATACCTCGAGCCACTCCGCCAGACACATAGCCGGCAATAATGGTTAAGTTGGATACTGGAGATACCAGTAATTCTTCAATATGGTGATGAAACTTGGTACCGTAAAATGACGAAACCACATTGGCATAGGAGTTGGTAATAATCGACATAATAATAAGTCCGGGGACGATGTAATCCATATAGGAGTAATTATTAATATCGCCCAGCTGTGAACCAATCAGGCGGCCAAAAATAATAAAATATAAAGTCGTAGTAATCGCCGGGGGAACAATAGTCTGCAGCCATATCCGGGAAAAACGTAATATTTCCTTAATGACTATGGTGTTATAAGCTGTCAGGTTCGCTTTAAAGTACATGATTCGGGTGTTCCACTTGCTGGTTATTAACGAGGTGTAAAAACAGCTGTTCAAGACGATTGCTTTTATTACGCATACTCAGCACATCAACCTGCTGCTCACTTAGCAACTGAAATAAATGATTCAGACTCTCATGTTTTCTGACTTCCACTTCAAGAATTCGGTTTTCCACCAGTCTCATAGGGTAATCTTTAAGTTTAGGAGCACAATCCAGGGGCTGTTTCAGGTTGAGTACCAGGCATTCACTGTCCAGTTCATCGAGCAGTTCCAGCATGGTACAGTTTTTAATGATTTCGCCCTGATTAATAATAGCGATATGCTTACAGAGCTGTTCGGCTTCTTCCAGGTAATGGGTGGTCAGAATAATGGTGGTACCCTGTTCATTGAGCTCCTGTAGAAATGACCACATACTGCGGCGTATTTCTATATCTACCCCGGCTGTAGGCTCATCCAGAATGAGTATCTGCGGGTTGTGCATCAGTGCCCGGGCAATCATCAGACGCCGTTTCATACCGCCGGATAATTCCCGTGCCATTTCACGGCGTTTATCCCATAATTCGAGCTGTTTCAGACGTTGTTCTGCTCTTTTAAAGGCTTCTTTACGTTTAACACCATAAAAACCGGCCTGGTTAACCAGTATTTCTTCAACGGGTTCAAATACATTAAAGTTAAATTCCTGGGGGACAATACCCAGGTTTTGCTTAGCCTCACGAGGACATTTGTTTAAATCATAGCCCTGAATAATGATCCGTCCGGAGGTTTTATTGATTAGCGAACAGACAATGCCGATAGCCGTCGATTTACCGGCCCCATTGGGACCGAGCAGGGCCAGAAAGTCCCCCTGTCGTACACTCAGGTTAATTCCTTTTAGTGCTTCAAAACCATTATTATAGGTTTTTCTCAGATCTTTAATTTCCAGTGCGTGAATACTCATATAAATTCAACGGGCTTATTTAGGTGAAATTGCGTTTAAGTGTAACACTTTTCAATGTAAAGGCTGTATTGGATTATCCTAAATAAATCAGTTGAATCGTAGCGAGAATGATCAGAGTGCTGGAGATACAAGGTTTTACAGGTTATTTTGGCTTTATTCGCAGCCACCCTGCGGGTGAAGTCAAAATGTTCTGGAAAGCCTTGTAGATTCAGTGCTATGGACATTCACAGTAGGTTCAACTGATTTATTTAGGATTATGTCTATTAAAAAAATCCATCTTGCATATATAGTGTGTATTATCTATATTTAAAGGGAGGTTGTTAGCCTGGACTGGGCTATACAAGTGGTCCTCGTTAATTATGGTTACAGGGCCAGAGCGGTTAATGACTGATGATCAGAACAAAAAGCAGCTGACATTTTTAAGCCTGAAATGGAAGGTCGTTTTTGGGATCAGTGTGGCATTGATTGCGGTTAATGTCATTGTCGCCTGGGTCAGTTACCAGCATATATTGCTGCAGTCCGAGCAAAACCGGCAGTTTTCCCAACAGGCGCATATTAAGGGTATTGAGGGCATTGTAAAAAACAGTTCTGAGAGAATGCGCCAGCTGTCTTATCTTGTCCCCCTGTTGCAGTTAGATAAAACATCACAAAACATCCCACCTAACGAATCAGCACATAATATTACTTTTGTAGATAATCTGCGTGAAATTATTCAGCAGCATGCTTCTTTACTGCAAATAGAATATGGTCTGAACAGTTTGTATTTTTTTGATGATTTAAAACAGCCTGCAGTGTCCTGGGGTGGACAGTCCCTTCCAGATCCGGTTATGCAAATGGTGGCAGATAGTCTGTTAAATGAACGCCCGCAAAACCGCATGGAATGTCATGAACAGTGTAATCTGTATACTGCAACGCCCATCCTGTATGACAATGGCAAGATAGGGGTCATAGTACTCAGTGCTTCTATGGTGAACCTGGTGGTTGAATTTTCCACTATGTCCGATGCCGATATTGGTGTTATTGCGCAAATGTCGGAACAGGCGGATAAAAATACCAGTGACTTTATGGAATTGCCGCAATGGCATGCACGCCTGCTGGTATTAAGTAATGCCCGACAGCAATTTGAAATATTAAAACAGTTTACCACTCAGTATAGTTTGTCAGAAACCCTCGAACATGCCCGACAGATCAAATGGCAGGATCGCAGCTATGAACTTCAGCTGGTTTTATTAAGTAATTTGTCCCAGAAAAACCGAACTATGGTTCTGGTTATCAGTGATATTACCCGGCAACTGGAGACAATTAATAAATCGGCTTTAAAAATATTCTATACAGGCCTGTTAGGCTTACTCATTTCAGAAGTATTGCTGCTGTTTATTCTCTGGGCGCCCATGCGGGATATTGGTCATATTGTTAAAACCTTACCTCTGTTTGCTAAAAATGCCTTTCCCAGGATTAGAGAAGAGCTAAACCAGTTAAAACAGCCAGTCTGGGTTTATAATGAAATTGACCTGCTGGCTCAGTCAGTATTTGATTTATCCCTGCAGCTGGAGGACCTGAAAAACCAGGTGGATTATAAAACCCGCGGGCTGATAGAACATAGTGCAGCATTGGCTAAAGAAAAAGATTTTATTACCGGGCTGTTAAATACTTCCCAGGCTATTATTCTGACCCAGGACAGAGATGGCAAAATTGTTATGATGAATGCCATGGGTCAGAGCCTGCTTGAATCGGGGGCATCCAATGGCAAGGATATTTTATTTGATGATATTTTAAGCAGTAATAATTCCAGACGTGAAGTTATTGCCAGGCTTCAGGATTTACGTCAGGGCAAGCGGCAACATCTGCAGCATGAGTCAGATGTGAAATGCAACATTAAAAATAGCTGTATTATTTCCTGGTTTCATTCACGGCTCTCCATGCCAGGCGATGACGGCGCCGTCATGCTGTCTGTGGGTATTGATGTAACCGATCGTAAGGAAGCAGTTGATAAACTTGAATGGATTGCGGATCATGATCCACTGACCCATCTGTATAACCGCAGACGTTTCCAGAAAGAACTGGAAAACATTATTGATATTGCCAGACAGTATGGTAGAAGCGGTGCTCTGCTGTACTTTGATGTGGATCATTTTAAATACCTCAACGATACCCAGGGGCATCAGGCAGGCGACAGGATGCTGATCCTGATATCCAAAAAACTGCGCTCAATCCTGAAAAGACCGGATATAGTTGCACGGCTGGGTGGGGATGAGTTTGCAGTTATTCTGGCAGAGGCAGATGAAGAAATTGCCATTTCAGTGGCTAAAAGGATTATAAACTCTGTTCGTTCTATTGAGTCTAATGTGCTCGGTGGTGCACACAATATATCCGTTAGCATAGGAATTGTAATATTTCCTAACGACGGTCTTAATGTGGATGAACTATTATCCAATGCGGATATGGCGATGTACCAGGTTAAGCAGAAAAAGCGTGGTGAATACCATCTCTTTTCCTCCGATATTCATGTTAAAGAGCGCCTTAATCAATTAATCATCAGAAAAAAACGTATTGAAAAGGCTATAAAAGATGATCAGTTTGTACTGTATTTTCAACCTATTCTGGACATAAGAACTAATAAAATTTCACGTTATGAAACACTCATTAGAATGGTTTCAGAAGATGGTTCAATACAGATGCCGGATACCTTTATACCTGAAGCTGAGCAACTGGATTTAATCGGTGATATTGACCGTCTGGTGATTAAAAAAGCCATTAAGGCTTTAAGTGAGTTTAATGAGCAGGGCTATGATTTAAGTCTGTCAATCAACTTGTCCGGCAAGGCAATGGATGCCCCGGATATCCTTAAGCTGGTACAGCAAAAACTGGATGAGTTTCAGGTAGAACCTTCCAGACTGATAATAGAAGTAACAGAAACAGCCGCAGTATCCGATATTGTCGGGGCCGAACGCTTAATGCATGAGATAAACGAACTGGGCTGTCATTTTGCCCTGGATGATTTTGGCGTCGGCTTCTCATCCTTCTTCTACCTGAAGCAGCTACCCGTTGATTTTGTAAAAATAGACGGCATGTTTATCCGCCAGCTGCCCTTTAGTGATGAAGATCAGATCTTCGTAAAAGCCCTCAACGAAATGGCCCACGGCCTGGGCAAACAAACTGTTGCAGAATTCGTAGAAAATGAAGATATTCTGAAAATGCTTAAAGAATACGGGGTGGATTATGCGCAGGGGTATTATATTGGTAAGCCGTTGCCGGATATTATAAGAGATAGCGTTCAGCGCTGAGCGCTGAG
>JALTKC010000572.1 GCA_027076245.1 Gammaproteobacteria bacterium | reverse complement strand
ATATCGTCCCAGACAAACTGATCGTAATTCACATTCCAGTCCATGGCCAGATAGTCTTTATCTTTGGTCTCGATATTTGTTTCATCCACCTTGACCAGACCAATATCCACACCCAGATTCAGGGCCTTGCTTTCATAAAACTGATGCCCTACATGGGGACCAAAGGTTACTCTCAGATCCAGGTCAGTAAATTTATCCCGTTCAAAAACAAGCTGTAAACCATAGTATCGTTGTTTGCTTGTAAAATAATCGTATTTACCGCCAAATATCCAGTTATCCGCTGTTGTGCGGTCTTTATTGGTATCATGCTCCAGATTACCGCTGAAAGTATAACGCTCTGTCAGACTACGAAATTCAATAATTCCATCCATATCCAGCTCATCCTTAATGGTATTACCATGCTGTGATTTAAGGGAAAAATTAGCCCGTCCGCTGATTTTAAAGCCCTGCCCCAGACGCCAGGGATCAGGGTTGATATAGGCAACATTGTCTGTTTTAAAGGCTGTTTTCCATTCCTCATCCGCTTTTTTGATCTGGCTGATGCCGTTTTCAATATTATTGATATAACGGGATTCAATCACCTCATCCGTCACCAGCATAATTTTAACAGGCTGTTCCGTTTCCAGCTTGCTGACCTGATCCCATTTTATTTTAATGGTACCCGCATAAGAGGTCTTAAAAAAAAGGGATTTTCCTTCCTGCGATTCCACCTGACCGTTCAGGACAGAACCATCCTTCATAGTCAGGGTATCCGCATAAAGCACCGAGTTGCCTACAAACAGAAACAGAAACAGAAACAGAAAAGTTAAAATAAAACGCATTATGTTTTGTCATCCTGCAGGCGAATATCAATTGGCTGTGAAATATCCAGATGCACATCACGCTGAGGAAAGGCAATGGAAATTCCGGCCTCAATAAATTTGTTATTTATTGCTTCATTGATTTCACTGGTAACAGCCCGACGATAATCCACATTGCCGATAAAACAGCGCAACTGCAGATCCAGGGTGTTATCCCCAAAATTCAGAAACAGCACCCGCGGTTCCGGCTCAGCCATAACTCGTTCATTTTCCCTGGCCGCTTCCAGCATTAATTGCCGTGCCAGCGGTATATCACTGCCATAAGCCACACCCACCGAAATTTTAAGACGGGCAACGGGATCGGATAATGACCAGTTGAGTAGCTGACCGGTAATAAATTCCTTATTGGGGACCAGTAACTCCTTACGGTCACGGGTCATAATCGTCGTAGCACGGATACGTATCCGGCTGACTGTGCCTTCATTCTCCCCAATTGAGACATAATCCCCTACCCGTATAGGCCGTTCAAATAAAAGAATAATACCGCTGATAAAATTGGCCACAATTTCCTGCAGACCAAAACCGATACCCACACTTAAGGCCGCAAACATCCATTGAAGCTGCACCCAGTCCACGCCAAGCATATTAACCACGATAAAGAAGCCTATACCGATAATGGTGTAGTTAATCAGGGTCGTAATGGTATAACGGTTGCCGGAATGTACCTTAGCCTGAATCATAAGAATTTCTATAATAGCCGGCAGGCGTTTCCCGGCAATTAGGGTGATGATAATAATAACCAGTGCCCAGATAACATTACTTAAAGTAACCGGCACCATTTTTTCAACACCATCCACCATGCCTTTATGCTGCCAGAGTTCAACTTTCTGGAAGATATTTAATGCCGGAAACACATTAGACCAGATCAGGTATAGTCCAAAAGCAAAGGCAATAAACAGTATGAAATTTAACAGCTTTTTGGACTCTTCACTTAATGACGCAATATTAATTTCGGGCTCTTCAAATTCAGATACTGATATGCCGTCATCATTTTCTTTAATAGCAGAATCTTTATTTTTTAAGGCTTCCCTGCGTTTCTCTTTAGCCCGTTGCAAGGCGTATTTTCTCTGTGACAGAACCAGCCAGCGCAGTACCAGTTGCTGAGCCAGTATCACAATAAAGAACAGGTGAATAGTCTGCATCATATTAATCGCCAGTTGTCCTGCCGTATAAACATAACCAACCAGCGTTAAAATGATCAGTGCGAACATGCCAAACTGGCTTAAATAAAACCAGAATGTTTGATAACGGGCATATAACCCCCCGGGATTATTGCGGGCAATAATATTAAAAAGGCCGGTTTCAGGTTTAAACAGACGGTAATAAAAAATAGCATAAGTCACCAGTACCATAATCAGGGACAAGCGGCCCAGACCACCGTTAATT
>JALTKC010000571.1 GCA_027076245.1 Gammaproteobacteria bacterium | reverse complement strand
GAGCGTCAGAAAGTGGTGGATGAGTACCAGGAACGCATTGGCGAAATGCTTTCAGGGACGGTTAAACGTATAGAACGCGGTAATGTTATTGTTGATATTGGTAATAATATTGATGCAATTATCAAGCGTGAAGATATGATCCCCCGTGAGCCAGTGCGTAACGGTGACCGGATCAGAGGTTATCTGTATGAAGTCAAATCCCAGAACCGGGGGCCGCAATTAAGCCTGAGCCGGGTTATGCCGGAGTTTTTAATTCAGCTGTTTACCATTGAAGTCCCTGAAATTGGTGAAGGTCTGATAGAAATTCATGGAGCCGCACGGGATCCCGGTCTGCGCGCAAAAATTGCTGTGGAAGCCCATGAAGATCGTATTGACCCTGTAGGTGCCTGTGTTGGTATGCGCGGTTCCAGGGTTCAGGTTATTTCTAATGAACTGGCCGGGGAACGTGTTGATATAATACTATGGGATGAAAACCCGGCTCAGTTTGTCATTAATGCCATGTCACCAGCAGAAGTGCAGTCCATTGTTCTGGATGAAGAAAGCCATTCAATGGATATCGCTGTTGAGGAATCCCAGCTTTCACTGGCTATTGGTCGTAATGGTCAGAATATTAAACTGGCTTCCCAACTTACCGGCTGGGAACTCAATGTCATGACTGTTGAAGAAGCTGAAAGCAAAACGGAAGAAGAAGCCCAGAAAATTATTAACCAGATGATGGAAAATCTGAATATTGATGAAGATCTGGCCATTTTATTATTAAACGAAGGCTTTACCTCCCTGGAAGAAGTGGCTTATGTACCGCTGCAGGAAATGCTCGAAATAGAAGAACTTGATGAAGATACTGTGCTGGCCTTACGTGAACGGGCAAAGGATGTGCTGCTCACCAGAGCCATTCGTGATGAAGAGCAGCTCAGCGATGCTGAGCCTGCCACCGATTTACTGGAAATGGACGGCATGGATGAAACACTGGCTCATAAACTGGCCTCCAGAAATATTATATCCATGGAAGATCTGGCAGAACAGTCAGTGGACGAATTACTGGATATAGAAGGTGTAGATGAAGCCAAAGCGGCTGAATTGATTATGACCGCTCGAGCCCCATGGTTTGCTGAGGAAGAACAGAACACCGAGAGTGTCGATAAACCATTACAGCAGCAGCCAGAAGATAAGCAATAAGCGGTTGGGCGAGGAGAGAAATTATGTCAGAAACCAAAGTTAAAGAATTTGCCGAAACCGTCGGTACGCCCGTCGATCGCCTGATCACACAGATGCATGGCGCTGGTATTAAAGTAGAAGGCCCGGAGTCAATTGTAACGGAAGAAGAAAAACAGCAGTTGCTGGCCTATCTGCGTGACAAGCATGGAGCCGGCGGCACCAGCCCGAATAAAATTACCCTGAAACGTAAAACCACAACTGAATTGACGACCGCTTCAAGTTCAAAAAAAGGCGGCAAAAAAGTTAAGGTAGAAGTTCGCAAAAAACGTACCTATGTAAAACGCAGCGCCCTTGATGATACTCAACCGGCTAAATCAGCAGAAGAAGAACTGCTTGAAGCCAAACGCCTGGAAGAACAGAAGGCTGCAGAAGAAGAACAGGCCAGGCTGGAAGCAGAAGCGGCCAGAAAGGCTGAAGAAGCCAAAGCAGCAGAAGCGTCCTCTGTGCAGGAAGAAGCTCAACCACAACCTGAATCCAGCACGGTTGAAGAAACTGCAGGTAAATCAGCCGAGCAACTGGAAATAGAGGAACGTGCCAGAAGACAGACCAAACCTATTCTTAAGGAAGCCCCAAGACCGGACAAGACAACCAAAGCTAAACAAAGACATCCAGATAAGCCCAAATTTTCTGATAAAGATAAGAAAGGCAGTAAATCTGCCGGTAAATCCCGTAAGGGCAAACTAAGTGTTGATGATAAGCAGGGTGGTAAAGGTCGTTTCAAGAAGAAAAAAGGGTCAGCACCCAATATTGAAACAAAACACGTGTTTGAAATGCCAACCGAGAAGAAAGTACTGGAAATTCCAGTACCCGAAACCATCAAGGTGGGTGATCTTGCTCAAAAAATGTCAGTTAAAGCCGGTGAAGTCATTAAAATTATGATGAATATGGGCAGTATGGTCACCATTAACCAGATGCTGGATCAGGAAACGGCCTCTATTGTTATAGAAGAAATGGGGCATATACCGGTTCCCATGAAAAGTGACGAAATTGAAGACAGCCTGATGGAGTCTCATAATAAAGGTGAGGTCAAACCCAGAGCTCCGGTTGTCACAATTATGGGCCACGTTGACCATGGTAAAACTTCATTACTGGATTATATCCGTGAATCCAGGGTAACAGAAGGTGAAGCCGGAGGCATTACCCAGCACATAGGTGCTTACCATGTGGATACGGATAAAGGTATGATTACCTTCCTCGATACCCCAGGACACGCGGCCTTTACCGCCATGCGTTCCCGTGGTGCCAATGCCACTGATATTGTTATTGTTGTTGTTGCAGCGGATGACGGTGTTAAACCTCAGACCAAGGAAGCCATTCAGCATGCTAAAGCAGCGGATGTGCCTATTATTGTTGCTATCAACAAAATTGATAAGGAAACCGCGGATCCCGAACGGGTAAAAAATGAATTGTCTGCCCTTGATGTTATTCCGGAAGAGTGGGGCGGTGATGTTATGTTTATACCAGTTTCCGCAAAAACCGGTGAGGGTATTGATGAACTGCTTGATGCCATTTCTGTAACGGCTGAAATTATGGAGCTGACTGCTATTCCCGATGGTCCTGCTAAAGGTGTGGTGATTGAATCACGTTTGGACAGAGGCCGTGGTGTTGTAGTGACCATTCTGGTACAGGAAGGGGTACTGAAAAAAGGTGACATTATTATAGCCGGTCAGGACTATGGTCGTATTCGAGCTATGGTGGATGAAAACGGCAAAACTATTAAGGAAGCCGGACCTTCTATTCCGGTTGAAGTACTGGGTCTTTCCGGTACACCGGCCGCCGGTGCGGAAGTTATGGTCGTTCAGGACGAACGCAAAGCACGGGAAGTGGCCCTGTTCCGTCAGGGTAAATACCGTGACGTTAAACTGGCACGCCAGCAGGCTGCCAAGCTTGAAAATATGTTTACCCAGATGGAAAAAGGTGATGTCAAAACCATTAATATTATCCTGAAAGCCGATGTGCAGGGGTCAGTTGAAGCTATTTCTGAATCTCTGAAAAAACTTTCTACTGATGAAGTTAAAGTGAATATTGTGGCTGACGGTGTCGGTGGAATTAACGGCTCTGATGCACAGCTCGCTGTGGCCTCCGGGGCTATTCTTATTGGTTTTAACGTCCGTGCCGATGCAACGGCGAAAAAGATCATTGAAACAGAAGATGTGGATCTGCATTATTACAGTATTATTTATGATCTGCTCGATGAAGTTAAATCGGCTATGACCGGTATGCTGTCACCTGAATTCAAGGAAGAAATTATTGGTCTTGCTGAAGTGCGCGATGTGTTCCGTTCTCCCAAGCTTGGTGCCATTGCCGGCTGTATGGTTATCGATGGTGTGGTCAAACGCAGCAATCCTATTCGGGTACTGCGTGACAATGTGGTTATTTATGAAGGCGAACTGGAATCGCTGCGCCGCTTTAAAGATGATGTACAGGAAGTTAAAAACGGTATGGAATGCGGTATCGGCGTTAAAAATTACAATGATGTCAAGCCTGGTGACCAGATTGAAGTGTATGAGCGTGTTCAGGTTAAAAGAACATTGTAGTTGATTTGTACCTAATTTCTGATGCGGGCAAGATGCCCGTACTTCCAGGTTTATGAAAGCGGACAGACACTAACCAAAAGACAGGTGTAAGTAATGGCAGGTAATCAGAATCGCAGTCGCCGGGTAGGCGAACTTATCCAGAGGGAACTGGCTACTATGCTGATGCGAGAGGTTAAGGATCCGCGTCTGGCCATGGTTTCTATTACTGCCGTTGATATTACCCGTGATCTGGGTCTGGCGCGGGTTTACTATACTGTGATTAACTCTGATCAGGATGCTACTCTGCTGGATGATGTCAGACAGGGACTGGACAGAGCCAGCGGATTTTTACGACATGAACTGGGCCAACGTATTAAATTGCGTATAGTGCCCCAGTTACAGTTTCGTTACGACGAATCAGTACAGCACGGTGCCCGTCTGACCCAACTTATTGAACAGGTTGTTGAAGAAGATAAAAAGCACCATTCCTCTGATAAAGACGATTAGACAGACTGAACCATTCATGGCACGTAGAAAAAAAGGCCGCCCCGTTAATGGTATTCTTGTTCTTGATAAACCTTCAGGCATGACTTCTAATGCTGCCCTGCAGACAGTAAAACGACTCTTTAATGCCCAGAAAGCGGGACATACCGGCAGTCTGGATCCCCTTGCCACTGGAGTGTTACCCATTTGCCTGGGAGAAGCCACCAAGCTGTCCCATTATTTACTTGATGCTCATAAACGCTACCGAGCAAAATGCTTTCTGGGCAGCACCACAACGACGGGTGATTCAGAAGGGGAAATACTGGAGCAGAATCCGGTGGCTGAACTGGACAAAGAACCTTTGCTCAACCTGCTTGAAACTTTTAAAGGCCGTCAGAAACAGACCCCTCCCATGTATTCAGCATTAAAATATAATGGCCGGCCATTGTATGAATATGCTCGAAACGGTATTGAAATTGAACGTAAAAGCCGTGAAATTACTATTTTTGAGTTAAATCTTATCGATTTCGAATGGTCTTCGGATAATCCTGATGGCAACCCTTTTATTGAACTTGAGATCCTTTGTTCCAAAGGTACTTATATTCGTTCCCTATGTGAAGATATTGGTCGTACTTTAGGCTGTGGCGCCCATATTGCCGAGCTTCGGCGTCTGGCAGCTGAACCTTTTGCCCTGTCTCAGGCGGTTACTCTGGAGCAGCTGGAACAGCAGGACAATTTTTCACAGAGGGGACAATGGCTGCTGCCGGTAGATTCAGCCATTAGCGCTTTCCCGGCTGTTCACCTTAGCAGTGAGGAAAAAGAGCGGATTGCGCATGGCAATGAAATTGACTATAAAGCATTAAATAGCCATGAAACTGAAAATACCGATTACCGTTTATATTTTAATAATACCCTGATGGCACTGGCTGTTCTGGATCAAAACGGGAAATTAAAACCAAAACGACTGCTGTTTTTATAAAAGTGACTGTAAACGCCTGATTTTATCCGCCATTTCATAATAACTATTGAGAATTTAAAGCGGGTTTAATGCTTGTTTAATATCAGTTGAACAGGTAAAATACGCACCTTTACGGGATCGTAATAGTACGATTCTTTTTTTAGCAACACGATTTAACTTACATACATATATTATGTACACACTATAGTTGAGTTGCACCGGTTTAAATCATAGACATTGATTTTTTCTGGTCCTTTAATGTTTTAGGAGTAATACATGATTTCTGCACAACAGAAAAGCGCAATAATTGAAGAACACAGCCGCGGCACTAACGATACCGGTTCCCCAGAGGTTCAGGTAGCCCTGTTAACAGCCCGCATTCTTGACCTGACTGAACACTTTAAAGAACACAAGCACGATTTTCACTCTCGCCAGGGGCTGTTAAGAATGGTCAGCAAACGCCGTAAAATGCTTGATTATCTTAAGAAAAAAGATGTTGAGCGGTATCGTGCGCTTATCAACAAACTGGGTCTGCGTAAGTAAGCAGCCTGTAAAATTTATTACCTTTATACAATAGCCGAATATAACGGAGCAAAAGTAGCGTGACACCAATTAAAAGAACCTTTCAGTACGGTCAGGACACCGTCACTCTTGAAACAGGCGAGATAGCTCGTCAGGCATCCGGTGCCGTTATGGTTAATATGGGCGGAACTACCGTTTTTGTAACTGCGGTAGCCAGAAAAGAACCTAAACCAGGTACTGATTTTTTCCCATTAACCATTAACTATCAGGAAAAAGCCTATGCGGCAGGAAAAATCCCAGGTGGTTTTTTCAAACGTGAAGGCCGTCCAACCGAAAATGAAACTCTGGTTGCACGCTTAATTGACCGTCCGCTGCGTCCTCTGTTTCCTAAAGGCTATTACAACGAAATTCAGGTTATCTGTACCGTGGTTTCCTTAAACCCCGAAGTTGATCCGGATATTCCCTCCATGATTGGCGCATCTGCCGCTCTGAGTCTGGCTGATGTTCCCTTTAATGGCCCAATTGGCTGTTGCCGTGTGGGTTATAGTGAAGGTGAGTATCAGCTTAACCCAACCCGTGAGCAACTGGACGAATCTGAACTGGATTTGGTGGTTGCTGGAACCGATACTGCTGTTCTGATGGTGGAGTCTGAAGCGGACGAACTGCCTGAAGACGTCATGCTCGGTGCGGTAATGTACGGCCACGAACAGTTACAGACCGTTATTACAGAAATTAATGAGTTTGTTAAAGAGGTTGGTGTCACTAAAACCGAATGGACTGCACCTGAAGAAGATCAGGAACTGATTCAAACGGTTGCCAGTGAATGTGAGTCCGCTGTTGTAGAAACCTATAAAATCAGTGATAAACTTGAACGCCTGAATAAGCTGGATGATATCCGCAATGCACTGATTGAAAAGTTTGCTTCTGATGAAGATGCAAAATGGGATGCAGCAGAATTATCCAATGCCTTTTATAAACTGGAAAAGAAAGTCGTACGTGGCAGTATCATAGCAGGCAATCCTCGTATTGATGGTCGTGATACTAAAACCGTTCGTCCTCTGCATATTCGTACCGGCGTTCTGGAACGTACTCACGGTTCTGCTCTGTTTACCCGTGGTGAAACTCAGGCCCTGGTTGTTACAACTCTGGGTACTGCCCGTGATGCACAGATCATTGATGCTCTTGAAGGCAGCTATAAAGATTCCTTTATGCTGCATTATAACTTCCCTCCATACAGTGTCGGAGAAACCGGTATGGTTGGTTCACCCAAGCGCCGTGAAATCGGCCACGGTCGTCTGGCAAAACGCGGTGTGGCTGCAGTCATGCCGACAGTTGAAGAATTCCCTTATACCATTCGTGTGGTTTCTGAAATTACAGAATCCAATGGTTCCAGTTCCATGGCTTCTGTCTGCGGTACCAGTCTGTCACTGATGGATGCCGGTGTGCCTATTTCATCTCCGGTTGCAGGTATTGCAATGGGGCTGATTAAAGAAGATGACAAGTTTGCCGTTCTTACGGATATTCTGGGCGATGAAGATCACCTGGGAGACATGGACTTTAAAGTAGCCGGGACTGAAAACGGTGTTAATGCCCTGCAGATGGATATCAAGATTGAGGGTATAACCAAAGAGATTATGCAAATCGCTCTGGATCAGGCCAAAGATGCTCGTATGCACATCCTGGAACAGATGAATGCGGTTATTTCTGAGCCTAATACCGATATGTCAGACTTTGCTCCACGCATTCTGACCATACAGATTAACCCGGAAAAAATTCGTGATGTTATCGGCAAGGGCGGCGCAACCATTAAAGCGCTGACGGAAGAAACCGGTGCCAATATTGATATTGATGAAGAAGGCGTGGTTAAGATTTCTTCTGTGGATAATGCAGCCGCACAGGAATGTAAACGCCGCATTGAAGAAATTACAGCCGATGTTGAAGTGGGTAAAATCTATAATGGCCGTGTGACCAAAATTATGGATTTTGGTGCTTTTGTAACCATTATTCCTGGCAAGGATGGTCTGGTTCACATTTCCCAGATTTCGGATGAGCGCGTTAATAATGTCACTGATAAATTATCCGAAGGGGAATTTGTGGATGTTAAAGTGCTTGAAATTGACAAGCAGGGCCGTATTCGACTGAGCATGAAAGCTATTGCGGCTGATGCTGCCCGTGCAGACAGTGGAGCGGCTGAAGAATAAGCTGTTTTATTTCCCCTTCTTGTGAAGGGGAGTTGAGGGGGTGCAGTTCTGCATACCCCGCCCCTCAATTCTTTCCAATAATCTTAATGATTTCTGCTATGTAAGCCAACACTTACAGGTAATTCCCAAAAAGTAAGCTACAATTCACTCAATACCTGCTTGTTTTCAGGTATGTACAGTATTATTTAGGTTTATCAATTCTTATCAATTCTTATTTCATATGGTATCAATAATAATAATATGAGTGTTATTAAGGGTTATACAATTCAGGGAATTCTTGCCAAGGGCGGTATGGCGACAATTTATATTGCGCAGCAGGAGTCCCTTAAGCGCCAGGTTGCCTTAAAGGTGCTAAATCCTAAACTGGATACTGTTATTCTGGATCATTTCCTTGATGAAAGCCGTATTATTGCCTCCCTTAAGCATCCTAATATTATTCCCGTGTATGATGTCGGCAGGGTAGGGATCCATTTTTATCATGCCATGGAGTATCTGGAAGGCGGCGATCTTGAAGCCCGTATTGCCCAGAAACAGATTGATGTGCATACCGCTTTGGAAATTATACTGGAATTGTCCGATGCGCTTTATCTAGTGCACAGTAAAGGCATTATTCACGGTGATATTAAGCCCGCTAATATTGTTTTTCGTTCCGATGACTGTCCGGTATTGACGGACTTTGGTATTTCAAAACGGGTGGATACTACCGGTAAGGAGCAAAATGCTGAAGGTATTCTAACCAGCCCGACTTATGCCAGCCCGGAGTTAATCCAGGGTCAACATTTTGATCACAGAACAGACATTTACAGTCTGGGAATTGTTCTGTATGAAATGCTGGTTGGAGAAAAGCCGTTTAAAGGTGAAACAAAACTGGAAATGATTGCCAGCAGTATCCAGGATCCGATCCCAGCCTTACCTGAAAATCTAATGCCGTTACAGCCTCTAATGGATCATATGCTGGCTAAAGATCCGGATGAGCGAATTGCTGATGGTCGTATGATCAGCCGATATATTAAAAAATATCTCAGGGATCATCCCCGTACAACACAAACTGCTCAGAATCTGGCGGATGATTCTGGTTTCAGCAGTAAGGTTGTGGTGGAATACGTCCCTGAATCAAAACCCGGTATTACCGAAACCACCTCAAAAGCTC
>JALTKC010000570.1 GCA_027076245.1 Gammaproteobacteria bacterium | reverse complement strand
CCAATATTGTAGTGATAGATAACAAACCAACAGCCTTTGACTGTATTGAATTTTCCCCCAGTCTGCGCTGGACAGACACGGCCAGTGATATAGCTTTTCTGATTATGGATCTGCAATACCGTCAGCAGCATACTTTTGCCTGGCATTTTCTTAATCACTATCTGGAGATATCCGGTGATTATAAGGCTCTCCAGATATTAAAGTTTTACCTGGTCTATCGTGCCATGGTTCGTGCTAAAGTCGCCGCTATTGGAGCCTCACAGATGCCTGATAAATCTGAGGAATATAATGGTGCTATTCAGAGCTGTTATAATTATTTAAAACTGGCCCATACTTTTGTACACCCCGAAAACCCCATATTAATCATTACCTGCGGCATGTCAGCCTCAGGAAAAAGCACTCTGACCAGCCCTCTGGTTTCCAGGTTATCCGCTATTCGGCTACGCTCCGATGTAGAACGAAAACGGCTCTTTAAGCAAAGCGAAGATTCTCATAGCCATAAACCGTTTAACACCGGTATTTATTCTCCTGAAGCTTCTCGCAAAACCTATCAATATCTTGCTGATCAAGCTGATTTGATCTTAACATCTGGTTACCCTGTTATTATTGATGCGGCTTTTTTACACTATGAACAACGCAGGTTATTTTATCAGCTGGCTCAGCAGAAAAGAGTGCCCTTTGTCATTCTGCATTTTACTGCCCGACCTGATACCCTGCGTCAACGCATCAGCCAGCGGACAAACGATGTTTCTGATGCCGACCTCTCCGTACTGGAACAGCAACTGCTTAACTGGAAGCCGATGCAGGATAATGAACAGCCTTTTGTCATAAATATAGATACTGAATCCCCGTTTGATCCTGATACAATGGTTAATAAGATCAATTGGTTTTATCAAGACTATCCTGCAATATCATGACTAAGTAGACAACTATATTATGAGCCAGTCCAGCAAAAAAAAATGCTTGCTGATATTAAACGCAATGTTGTTCAGACCAGTCGTTATACCGGCAAAGATAAACTTAGCAGCAGAGTCATGGCTGCAATGGCAGAAATACCCCGTGAGCAGTTTGTACCTGCTGAAGAACAAATTCTTGCTTATGCTGACAGTCCCCTGTCCATAGGGCATGGTCAAACCATTTCACAGCCTTTTATTGTAGCATTAATGACGGATTTACTGGCTCTTAAACCCACCGACAAGGTACTGGAAATCGGCACAGGTTCCGGCTACCAGACAGCAATACTGGCACAACTGACAGACAGTGTTTATTCAATGGAAGTAATTCCTGCCCTGGCTGCAACCGCTGAACAGCGTTTAAAGCAACTACATTATAATAATATTCATATACGTACCGGCAATGGCTATGACGGCTGGCCGGAACAGGCCCCTTATGATGCGGTTATCGTTACGGCAGCAGCCCCCTATATTCCACCTGCACTGATTGCACAGCTAAAACCCGGAAGTAACATGGTTATTCCCGTAGGTCTGCCCTATGAGGCACAGGAACTGCTTCTTGTTTCCAGAGATGAACAAAATGAAATAACCACAAGAAACATCTTAACCGTAGCATTTGTACCGTTAGTACAGGATAGTGAAAAATAATTAGCCTGCTATGCAAAACTACCCTGTCCACTCTATTCTTGATGATATAAAAAACCACCTTAAGAACCATAATCGTCTGATTCTGCAGGCACCTCCGGGTGCCGGTAAAACCACCATTGTTCCCCTGGCACTACTGGATCAGCCCTGGCTGAAAGATCAGCAGATTATTATTCTGGAACCCAGACGACTGGCTGCCCGCAGTGCCGCTGCCCGCATGGCTGAACTGCTGGGTGAACAGACAGGTGAAACGGTTGGCTATCAGATCCGTCAGGACCTTCAGGCCAGCCGTAAAACCCGTATACTGGTGGTAACCGAAGGCATATTAACCCGTAAACTGCAGAGCGATCCGGAACTGACTGGTGTAGGTCTGGTCATTTTTGATGAGTTTCATGAACGCAGTCTGCATGCTGATCTTTCCCTGGCCTTTTGTCTGCAGAGCCAGGAGATCCTGAACGATTCATTAAAAATACTGGTTATGTCCGCCACTTTGAATACTCAACTATTATCGGACAAACTCAATAACAATAGTTTTCAGGCCCCCACTCTAAACAGTGAGGGACGCAGTTTTCCAGTTGATATTGTTTATCGTAAGGCTCATTTGCCGGATATTGATCACCGAAACCTGATCAACAGTCTTTACCAGCAAACCTTAAATG
>JALTKC010000569.1 GCA_027076245.1 Gammaproteobacteria bacterium | reverse complement strand
CCCGCACCAGCCGGGCAATGTCACAGGGATTGGCATAAATCAGGTCGATGCGGTTCTGGTCAATGGCGTCTGAGAGCTCATTAAAATCATTGACCAGATCAATATGCACAGGCGTATCAATTTTTTTTTGCAGCCAGGTATTAAAAATATACCAGCTGGATATCAGTTCGGGCTTAAAATCCGGGCTGATCGTCATATTAAAGGGCATGATGCGATCCTCAACAGGTGAAGCGGGCTTAAAACTAACCTACTCAGGCCGTTTTAAAATTACGCGTTAAAATAAAGTGGGGTACAGCTCCATACATTCAGCCACTTTTTTTGCTGAAGGTTTTCGGCGTACCGAGGTATAGCTGACAATTTCGCCATTGCGTATATTCGGGATTACTGTGGCATAAACCCAGTAAAACCCTCCATCCTTGCGCAGGTTTTTGACATAACCATGCCACTTTTCCTTTTTCTGAATGGTTTCCCACAGGCCGGCAAAGGCCGCCGGCGGCATAAAGGGATGCCGGAGAATATAATGGGGTTGTCCTATCAGTTCCTGCTCCGTAAAACCGGACATTAATACAAAAGACTTGTTAACGTGGGTGATCACCCCGTCCAGATCCGTGCGGGAAACAATCAGACAGCCGTCGGGAAACTGAGTTTCAATGTCGGTATAAAGCACCTTGCGTGATGTTCCGTCAAAAAATGTCAGTTCAGTTTCCTGATAATTATCACTGGCCAGATCTTCGGGTTTCATGTCTTGCATAGCAGCTACCTTTTATCAGGCGGTCATTAAAGTAATTTGGAAATGCTTTCTGCAGCACGTTTTACATCAAGAAAAATCAGTCCGAGTTTGGCTTTGGGTGTAGCCAGTACTGTGACCACAGCTTCTTCACCGGCATGCGTCATTAATACAAAACCGTCTTTTCCCTTAATCAGCACCTGCTCCAGTTCACCGCGAGCCAGCTCCTGGGAGGTTCGATCGCCCAGGGACAGCATGGCGGCACTCATGGCGCCAACTCGGTCTTCGTCCATGGACTGGGGCAGTACGGCTGAAATCATCAGGCCGTCGGTAGAAATGACGGCTGAAGCTTCGATGTCAGCAGAGGTACCGTTTAACTCGTTCAAAATTGAAGAGAGCATATCTTCTCTCATAGTCTTATCCTCATATTACGATGATGTGTCAGGTTAAACCTAAATAAATCAGTTGAACCTACTGCGAATGTCCATAGCACTGAATCTACAAGGCTTTCCAGAACATTTTGACTTCACCCGTAGGGTGGCTACGCCCCGAAGGAAGTGCCCTTGGGGTACGAATAAAGCCAAAATAACCTGTAAAACCTTGTATCTCCAGCACTCTGATCATTCTCGCTACGATTCAACTGATTTATTTAGGTTAAAAGTCAGGCCGCAGCAGAATCGGCTTTGTGTTTCTGACGGTAATAGCGTTTATGTAGGATCCACACCAGATCCACAAAATGCTGCTGTTCAAAACGGGGTGCGCCGGCGATCACTATATTGAATCTCAGCTTACCTATGTATAAGGGCCAGAAGCCAATGCGGCTGTATCCGGCCGCGTCCACCAGTGCAAAGGCACTGCTGTTGATCTTTAAATTATTGCTGACAATGCCAGCATGACGTGTATAAAGTGCAGAGAGGTCGGCACCCAGTGCTGCCAGTTCCTCCAATGCCTCATGGGTAAAGCCGGAACCTGCCAGGAAAAAACCTTCATCATCGGCCAGCAGTGCTTTATGCTCACTGGATAAGGCCGCCAGTAAATCCGGCAGTGATTCATCAAAATTACCCTGAGGTATGTGTCTGGGGGCGCTAAAACCCTGCAGCCATTTGAGCTGCTGAATGTGGTAGAGCAATGATTCCTGAATATCGCTGTCCGGCAGCAGACTGTTTAGGGTGTCGGCATCAAAATGCGGGCTTTCCTCAAATGTCATTAACTGCTGCAGAAACTGCCGGGCAGGTTCCACAGCGGTTGATGAGATACAGTGCCAGGCACCGGCAGGTGACGGCAGCAGGTATTTGTCCTGGTATTGGATGGTCATGCGCTGTACTCCAGTCCGGGGTCAATAGTAAATAACAGAGCCTGTACCAGGTGGGACATATCATTAAAATCCCGGGCATCCACTTCAAAAATGGCCCCTTTAATGTTTAGCTCCCGAAGTTTTCGGTGGTAATGATCCATCCTCAGCAGAGGGACAATGTCAGTCTGAGTAATGCCGATGGCAACGGCCGTGTCTGCAATATAGTCCTTAAAGGCATTGAGAAAAAAAGCCATGTCATTTAATGGATCCTTACGGGTGTTATCCAGCAGTAAAATCAGTCCCAGGCCGTTGCGGGTGAGCACCTCCCACATAAAATCAAAGCGTTCCTGTCCCGGTGTACCGTAGAGGTGAATTTTTTCTGCTCCGTCCAGTACCATAGTGCCGTAATCCATGGCTACCGTGGTTTTAGATTTACGCAGCCGGGTCATGTCAGAGGCGCTCTGGTTGGTGCACACCGGGTCGTCATCACTTAAAGTGGCAATGGCTGTGGTTTTACCCGAACCCACCGGCCCGGCAAAGATTATTTTATAGTCATTCATGTTTATGCTCGGTCTCTGATCCTATGCAATATCATTAATGGAAGATTTTTCTGAAAAACGTTTCAACCTGCCCAGCAGCTTGGACAATATGGATTTGTTTTCAGGCTCGGCAGGCTGTTCCGGTGCAAAAGTATGGTCAATCTGCCGACGTGATACATTAGCCAGACCAATGGCCTTACAGGCACTGTAAAAGGCAAATACATAACGTTGTTCAATACCCAGTAAGCGTGCAGCATCGGCCAACGGATATGGGTGATCATAGAGCAGGGCAGCAATGCGCAGGGCATGTGGTATGGATGCCAGACGGGTCAGATTGGGCCATTCCATCAGAAAAACCGGTTTTAAAATTTCTGTACCCACCGGTATCCGCCCCCTTGATGACCACAGGCTGATCAGCCACATAAAAGATTCCATACTCCAGCTTTGTTTTTCCAGAGCTTTTTTCATGGTTTTATTTTTATTGGACTGAATAATCTTGTGCAGTTCATTTCTGAAACTGTTGGGTCTGGAAGTAAAATGGGGTTTGTTATCCAGGCTGAGCAGGCACAGGGGGCGGATAATGCCCGGTCCCACCGTGCTGTACACGGTCTGTTCGGCATAATCAAAATAAAATTCGTGGTTGTGTACATTCAGCTGGATGATCTGTCCGCTCTGACTGGACTGAATACTGGCCTGTTCAACAACGGACTGCAGGCAGTTATCAGGGGAATAAAATATTGTTTTTAACTGCTGTGGATCATCTATATCAATGTCAGGCTGATCACCGACAAAATGTTCTTCGTGTTCGACTTTCAATAATTTACCGGCATTGGCTGCAGAAGTGGGTGTACTGCCCTTAATTGGAACCACTTTGGCTGTTTCAGGTGCTGGTGCAGCAGACAGTTTACCGGGGGGCATTTCAGTAGTGTCAGGCTTTGTTTCAGATGGGGTTTTACGGGTAACCACCTTATAATCTGCCGGTATGGGTTGGGGGTTTTGGGGTGTTTGCTCTGAATGGAGTACCGGGATCTGGAAAAAGCGGCTGCAGATTTGGTTGAGAGACTGTTCCAGCGATGTCCGTTTTACCGGTTTACGGATAAAAAATTCAGTATCCAGGCGGCATTCATAGTTACTTAGGGACAGTACCAGAATAATCATGGCCGGATGTTCTGAGAGCAGAGCCTGATATTCTGTGTCAATATTATAAGCGTCCATATCCACCAGGCAGATTTGTGCCTGGCTGAAGTCATCCGTCAGAACATAGTCCATATTATGGATCTGTTTAAAAAATATCTCATACGCTGAACGAGATCGCTGGTCGATCCCCAGTAACGAGATATAAAACGTTTTTGTTGTCACAAGTCCCCACCCCTGAATACATTGTTAAATAGTTACGTTAAATAAATACTTTATTAAAAATCCTGTTATAAATGACTAATTAAATGCCTGTTTAGCCTCACTCCATAAGTGTCCGGTTGATGCCTGATCAGCAAATTGACGGTAGGCCTGATTAAATGCCTGTTCCATATTTAATATCTGGTAAAGTTCTATCAGCCTGGCCGTTAAGGCCTTATTATCGGGCTGCTGTTTTAAATATTCTGTCATATACTCCAGGGCGGCCTCAAACTGACTGTTTTCAATATACGAATCTGCAGTGGCCAAAATATCTTCACTGTCGAGGCGGTTGTCCCTGTCAGTGACAAAGTCTGTTAACAGTTCACCATGAGTATTTTTAAACAGGCAGTCCCGGGGTAAAAAATTATCGTTGTTATCCAGTTTCTGGCTTAAAGCCTGTTCAAGAAACGTGCTCTGACCGGCATCCAGAATGTTTTTAGCGCTCTCACACAGCCGCTGGCGCAGAGCCCGGCCAGAATCCCCCAGTACAATAAACAGGTCGCACAGCGCTGCAAATAACCGGGATGAATGCTTCCGGTAAAGGAAAAACTCGATACGCTGCAGGTGGCCGTTTAAATCAGCCGGCTGCTGTTTGAGTCGGTACTCAAAAAAAGCGGCCATGGAATCGGGCAGAAAGTCTGCTTTCATGCTGATCCGCTGTTTTGAAACCCTGCCTGCATGAGCAAAATAAAAGGCCGGTTCAAAATCCGTAGAGATTTTGTCATATTGGATAGAGGATGGTTTCATGGCAGCCGTTTTCTCAGTTTTGTTGTGCTATCTAATTGTGAATAAAGTCTAAAATGAATAACTTGTCTGTAGGATATGAAAAAAAAGTTCAAAAATGTGAACAGGGTTTATAAATTTCTTCGTGATTGTTAAAACCTGTTATTATTCATCGGGTAGTAAAATTTAGACAAAACACCAAAAAACTATATAATTCAGACATACCACTTTTCCTGTAAACCGAGGTTTCACTTGTCAGCACTGGATCACTTTTATGTCCCTACCCTGAATACAGTATGGAATGTTATGGTCAAATACGGCGTTGACCCACGGCCTATCTTTGAAAATTTCGGTCTGCAGGAAGCGGATCTTCAGGACAGCAATAAACGCTGTCATGCCTATATAGAAATTGCCCTGTGGCATCATGCTCAGAATATTATTAAGGAACCCTGTCTGGGTCTGAGTGCCGGTCGTGATACCTGGCATCCTTCACAAATGGGTACACTGGGTTATGCCTGGCTGGCGAGCTCATCTCTGGAGCGGGCTTTCCACCGCCTGAGTCGTTTTCACCATATTGTGACCAATGCCTATGAAATAGAAACCCGTAAAACGGACTCGTTATATACGGTATCGGTACAGTACTCCAGCCATAACCCGGCTTTCCAGGCGCGTTCAGAATCCATTATGGCGACTCTGTTATGTATGAGCCGAATGAATTTTGGTCATTCCCTGCAGGTGCAGGCCGTTAGCTTTGTCCATTCAGAACCCCAGCAGGTACAGAAATACCTGGATGTATTTGGCTGCAGACCGGTGTTTGATGCACCTGAAGACAGTATTTCTTTTGCCCTGGAGGATGTTACCCGGCGGCTGCCGGCAGCCGATCACCTGTTTGCAGAAATGATGGATCAGTCTATTATCCAGGCATTAAACAGGTTACAGCCGGACAATATTGTGTCTCAGGTTAAGGCGGTGATTATTGAGCAATTGTCCTGCGGCAAGGTCACAGAGGAAGACATTGCCGGACAGCTGAATATGAGCAAGCGTAAACTGCAGTTAAAACTGGCCGAGGAGAATGTACGTTTTAAGGGCTTGCTGGATGATATTCGCTCCAATATGGCCAAAGATTATTTAAAAGGTAATAATCACTGCCTGAGTGAAATTGCTTTCCTGCTGGGGTTTTCAGAAGTCAGTTCATTTTCCAGGGCTTTCAAGCGCTGGTCAGGGGTATCGCCCGGGCAGTATCAAAATAGTGTACTGGAGAAAAGTTCTGGGAAAAAGGCATAAAAAAAGCCTTTAACAGGCTTTATCAGAGTAAGGGTGGGGTAAATAAACTACTCATATTGAAGACGCGGAATTTCAATATGTTCAGGGAATCTTGTGTAATTTATTTAACTCCCCCTAAAGTTGTGTGCTTGTGTCGTTCTTATTATTATTTTCTTCTTCTTGTTGAGTACAAGTATAGTTTTTTTTGCTGTAGAGTCATTGACGTTTTGCGCAAACCTGATGACATTTTGTGCAAAAATAAAACTGTTACTATTATTCTTCGCCGGATACCGCTTCTTTGGTCGCAACCCAGGCTTTTTCAGAGCCTTCTTTAGTGGCCTCCCACGCCTCTCCTGTCGTTTCTCTGGTTGCCTGCCAGGCTCTGGATGAGCTGTTTCTGGTGGCCTCCCAGGCTTTGGAAGACAGTTCCGCTGTAGCCTCCCAGATTTCTTTTGAGGTATGTTTGGTGGCCTGCCAGGTTTTATCGGAAGTGTCCACAATGCTGTCCCCTACCTTGTCCCAGGTGCCTTCATCAGTCTGAGTGGTTTGTTCTGCGCTTTGAGCCTGTTCCCGGACAGCCGTGTCTGCAGCAGCCAGAAATAGCGGAGTGAATAATAAAACAGCAAAAATTAATGTTTTTTTCATGATCTGATCCATCCTTTTTTGTAGTAAGTGCTGAAAATGCCCTTCTTACAGCCTGGAGCTATTATCTCAGAACCGGTTTTGAAAAAACGGAAATATCAGACAGTTTTATTTAATAACATGAATGTCTTCAGCCTGTGGCCCCTTATCACCCTGGGTCACCAGGAAGTCAACACTCTGACCTTCATGCAGGGAGCGGTAACCGCTGCCCTTGATAGAACGGAAATGGACAAAAATATCACCACCGGAAGAGCGGGTAATAAAACCATAACCCTTATTAGTGTCAAACCATTTGACGGTACCGGTTTCCCGATTGCCGGGCTTTTTCGGTGCGGCAGCAGTGCGGCTGGCTTTTTTAGCGGGCTGCTGAGCAGAGCGGGTTTTGCCTGACGCATTTTGCACAGTTAAAGACAGTGCCAGCAGGATAATCATACCGGCAATCAGTGCGACGATAAGATGATTAATAAAAGCACCGCCAATGGCCATTTGATCCAGGGCCAGTCCGGCCAGTGCTGCCAGAAGTGCTGAGATAATAATGAAGATTATATTTTTTATAGTAAACATGGATAACTCTTGTCTATTGTTAGTAATGTAATAAATGAAATATTAGTTATGCAATTTGGTTGTTATCAGTAATGATATTGTCGATATATTTTTAATGCCAGTATGTGACTGACTAACCCTTCATTATCCAGAGTTCAGCAGTATTTATCAAGTGGGGGAGAGGCTTAAAGGAGCTGGCCGGTAGTATAAAACCACTGCCCGGCCATTTTTACAAATTGTGAACGTTCTTCCAGGCGTGAGGCTTTGCCGTTTATCTTGTAGCGGGCGATAAAATGCACTTCACCATTGTCATCCTGAGGCATACCTTTAACCGTGTCTTTAATTTTCAGGCCAATCCACTGCTGGGCAGAGTCTGACAGATCAATTTTTTGTGGGCGGTATTGCGGGTGCCAGGTGTTTAACAGATACTGGCTATAGCCCAGCACATAAGCGCTATAACGTGAACGCATTAACTGTTCAGCGGTTTGAGGGGAGGCACTGTTATCTGCCGCTTTAAGAAAGCGGCCGCAGCATTGAGCATAACTCAGGCCGGACTGACAGGGGCAGTCCGACTGGCCAGTAAAGTGCTGAGCAGACTTTTTTGCCATCAGGGCAGAACGGACTCATTATTAAACAGGGAGTTTAGGCTTTCCCGTTCCCTCACCAGGTAATGTTTATCCTGATCCACCATGACCTCTGCCGCCCGGGGCCGGGAATTGTAATTGGAACTCATGGTAAAACCATAGGCACCGGCTGAGCGGATGGCCAGTAAATCGTTGGGCTTAATGGCCAGGTCACGGTCTTTGCCTAGAAAATCCCCGGTTTCGCAAATCGGGCCGACAATATCATAAGTGCGCCTGGGTACGCTGTCCTCAGGTTCAATAACCGGGATAATGGCCTGCCAGGATTGATACAGCGCCGGACGCATTAAATCGTTCATGGCGGCATCCACAATGGCAAAGTTTTTACCTTCGGGATCATGGGTCAGTTTCAGAAATTCTACCCGGGTCAGCAGAATACCGGCATTACCGGCAATCGCCCGGCCGGGTTCCAGGATCAGCTTGAGTTTGCGGCCGGACAGTACCTGTTTAATTGCCTGGGCATAGTCAGAGGGAGAAGGCGGGGTTTCATCACTATAAGTAATGCCCAGGCCGCCGCCCAGATCCAGATGATGCAGTTTAATGTCTTTTTTGCGCAGCTCATCCACCAGCAGCAGTACCCGGTTCAGAGCGTCAATAAAGGGCTCAATTTCCAGTAGCTGGGAACCGATATGACAGTCTACACCGACAATTTCCAGATGTTTATGCTGAGCAATATGCTGGTAAACGTCCATGGCTTTTTCAATAGGAATACCGAACTTATTGGATTTCAGACCGGTGGAAATATAGGGGTGAGTTCTGGCATCCACATCAGGGTTAACGCGCACGGATACTGGTGCTGTTACACCCATATCCTTGGCTACTTCATTAATACGCTCAATTTCAGCTTCAGATTCCAGGTTAAAACAGTAAATACCCACTTCCAGGGCACGCTGTATTTCATCGACACGTTTGCCAACACCGGAAAAAACAATTTTGTCGGGGCTGCCGCCGGCGGCCAGAACCCGTTCCAGTTCACCCACAGAGACAATATCAAAGCCGCTGCCCATACGTGCCAGCAGATTGAGTACCCCCAGGTTGGAATTCGCCTTTACCGCATAGCATATCAGGTGATCCCGATCCGCCAGGGCGGTATCAAATGCCTGCCAGTGACGTTCCAGAGTGGCTCGGGAATAAATATAAAGCGGGGTGCCGTAACGCTGAGCCAGTGAGGCAACATCATTATCCTCAGCCATCAGGCGGCCTTTGTGATAGTTAAAATAATCCATGCTGATTCTTTATTTAAGCGAGTGGTTGCCGGAAGTGTATGAGGAGGATGTTTCATCCGGCAGGTATAA